>NZ_JBFAZH010000131.1:0-11082 GCF_040681735.1 Actinoplanes sp. NPDC051633
CCTGAAGTGGTACTTCGGGCTGGTGGGCAAGGGCTACATGCCGAACTACGACCAGATCGGCGGCGCCAACGCGACCCCGCCGGACAAGCAGATCCAGTCGGGACTCGCGGCGATGTCGCTCGGCGGGTCGTGGACCATCTCCACGTTCACCAAGCTCACCAAGGCGGACGGGTCTCCGCTGGAGATCGGCCTCGCGCCCACCCCGATCGGGCCCTCGGGCAAGCGGGCGTCGATGTTCAACGGGCTGGCCGACTCCGTCACCAAGTTCTCCCAGCAGCCGGAGAACGCGGCGAAGTGGGTCAAGTTCATGTCCGGCGAGCAGTGCCAGAACATCATCGGCGAGTCCGGGGTGGTGTTCCCGGCCCGCCCGTCCGGCACCGATCTGGCCATCGCGTTCAACAAGAAGGAGCGGAACCTCGACGTCACGCCATTCACCGACCAAGTGAAGGAGAAGACGACCTTCCTCTTCCCGGTGACCACCAACGCGGCCGACATCACCGCCCTGATGCAGCCGCGGATGGACGCCGTCTACATCGGCAGTGCGCCGGTCAGCTCGCTGACCAAGCTCAACGATCAGCTCAACGACCTGTTCAAGGTCGCTCAGTAAATCCGGTCGACCGGGATCCTGCTCGCGGGCTAGGGTCCCGGTCATGAGGTACGCGCATTTCGACACGACGACGCCGGATCACCCCGGCGGCGCGTACTGACGTACTCAACCAGGCCCGGGGCGTTCGCCCCGGGCCTGTTGTCGTTCCGGGGCGCGCGTACCCCTGAACGAAGGAACCGCAATGGTCGACCACCGTAAGCTCGGCCGCGAGCTCGAGCTCTTCTCCTCCGACCCGCTGGCCGGCGCCGGGCTGCCGATCTGGCTGCCCGCCGGCGCGGCCGCCCGCCACGCCGTCGAGGAACACATCCGCGAGCTGGAGCGGCGGAACGGCTACCAGCACGTGGTGTCGCCGCCGATGGGCCGGCCCGAGCTCTTCCGGCTGTCCCGGCACCTCGAACACTTCGCCGACGACATGTTCCCGCCGATGGCGATGTCACCCGACGATCCCGCCGACGAGCTCATCCTCCGGCCCGGCCTGTGCCCGATGCACGCGCTGGTCTTCCGCGCCCGCGGCCGGTCCTACCGCGAACTGCCGCTGCGCATCGCCGAGATCGGCCCGATGTTCCGCTCCGAACGCTCGGGCGTGCTGGGCGGCCTGAGCCGGGTCCGGGTGATCGAGCTCAACGACGGCCACACCTTCTGCTCCGGGGACCAGGCGGTCGACGAGGTGTGCCGCGAGCTGTCCCTGATCCAGCAGGCACACGCCGACCTGGGCGTCCGCGCCTCCAGCTTCCGGCTGTCGCTGCGCGACGACTCGGACAAGTACATCGAGGACGACGCGATGTGGGAGCGGTCCGAGGCTGTGTTGCGGGCGGCGCTCGACCGGGCCGGCGTCAACTATCACGACGGCCCCGGCGAGGCCGCGTTCTACGGACCGAAGATCGACATTCAGGTACGCGACGACGCCGGCCGCGAGCAGACCCTCTCCACCGTGCAGATCGACTACGACAAGCCGGAGCGCTTCGAGTGTGAGTACGTGGCCGGGGACGGCTCCAAGCAGCGTCCCGTGATGATCCACCGCAGCCTGGTGGGCAGCATGGAACGCCTCTTCGCCCACCTGATCGAGGTGCACGCCGGCGCCTTCCCGGCCTGGTACGCCCCGGTCCAGCTGGACATCCTGCCGATCGCCGCCGGTCAGCAGGACGCCGCGTGGGAGCTGCACCGGGCGGCGCTCGACGCGGGCCTGCGTTCCTCGGTCGAGGCGGACGGGTCGCTGGGCGCCCGGATCCGGCATAGCGCGCTGCGCAAGGTGCCCTACGCGGCGGTGATCGGCGAGCGAGAGGCGGCCGCCGGCGAGGTGTCGCTGCGGCTGCGTGACGGCCGCGAGATGCCGCCCCGGCCGGTCGCCGCGGCCCTCGAACTGATCGGCAAGGTGGTGAAGTCCCGATCATTTGATCTTCTGGAGTGAACCTTTGCCTACCGATCGTCCGTAACAGGGGGCGTGACCAACCGCCCCCGCCGCCTCCCCCGACTCCCCCGCCCGGTCCTCCCCGCCGCGCTGACCGTGGCCGCCGCCCTGCTGGTCTTCGTGTCGCTCGTCGTGCCGGACGGGCTGGGCAAGCTCAAGCCGGGCTACTGGATCCCGGGGGCGTTCCTGCGGCTGCCGATCGAGGCGATCGTCGGCGCGGCGGTCCTGCTGGTCGTCCCGGCCAGGCTGCGCAGGCCGGCCGCCCTGGTCATCGGCGGCGGGATCGGGCTGCTCACGCTGCTCAAGGTGATCAACGTGGGGTTCCTGCTCAACCTGAACCGGCGGTTCGACCCGGTGCTCGACTGGCCGCTGCTCGGCGACGGCTTCAACTACGTGGAGGAGACGTCCGGCTACCCGCTGGCGGTGCTGGCCGCCGTCGGCGCCACGCTGGGCGGGCTGGCGCTGGTCGTGGTGACGGCGCTGGCGGTGCAGCGGCTCTCCGGCCTCGCGGCGCGGCACCGCCGGGTCGCCACCCGGGCGGTGCCGGCGGTGATCACGGCCTGGGTCGCCCTCGCGCTGGTCGGGGTGACGCTGTTCCCGTATGCGCCGATGGCCTCCGACAGCACCGTCGTGCTGGCCAAGAACACCCTGCTCCGCGTGCCGCGGGCGCTCGAGGAGCAACGGGCGTTCGCGGCCGAGGCGGACAACGACGCCTTCCGGGACCTGCCCGCCGAGCGGTTGCTGCGCGGGCTGGCCGGCAAGGACGTGCTGGTCGCCGTCGTGGAGAGCTACGGCCGGTCGGCGCTCGACAACCCCAAGATGGCGGCGACCCTGAACCCGGCGCTGGAGGCGGCCGACGCGAGGCTGACGGCCGCCGGGTTCGGCTCGCGCAGCGGGTTCCTGACCTCGTCGACCTACGGCGGCGGCAGCTGGCTGGCACACGCCACCTTCCAGACCGGCCTGTGGATCCCCAACCAGGGCCGGTACCGCCAGGCGATGGCCAGCCGGCGGACCACGATCACCAAGTCGTTCCAGCGGGCCGGCTGGCACACCGTGGCGGTGGAGCCGGGCAACAAGCACACCTGGCCGGAGGCGGATTTTTACGGCTACACCGAGGTCTACGACTCCCGGAACCTGGGCTACAAGGGCCCTCAGTTCGGCTGGTCGTCGATGCCCGACCAGTACACGTTGTCGTTCTTCCAGAAGAACGTGTACTCGCAGCCGCGGCGGGCGCCCTTGTTCGCCGAGGTTACGCTCACCTCGAGCCACACGCCGTGGGCGCCGCTGCCCGAGATGGTCGACTGGGACGCGGTCGGCGACGGCTCGATCTACGGCCCGATCGCCGCCCGCGCCGTCCAGCAGGACGAGACCTGGCAGTCCACCGGCAAGGTGCGCGGCGCGTACGCGAAGTCGGTCGCGTACTCGATGGACAGCCTGACCTCCTGGGCCGCGAAGTACGGCAACGACGACCTGGTCGTGGTGATCTTCGGCGACCACCAGGCCTCCCCCAGGGTCAGCGGCCCGGACGCGAGCCACGACATCCCGATCTCGATCATCGCCAAGGACCCGGCGGTGCTGGACCGGATCTCGTCGTGGGGCTGGACGCCGGGCATGCGGCCGGACGACGACGCCCCGGTGACGCGGATGGACAAGTTCCGCAACCTGTTCCTTTCCGCGTACGCCGCACCGTTCGCCTCCCGTACGCACTGAAGTCACGCCGCTCGCCTACATTCGCGTTCATCGATGTTCACGCGAACGTGGGGGTACGCATGCGAGGTCGCACCAGAATCGCCCTCGTCGTCGCCGCGGCGCTGGCCGGCACGCTGATCGCGGCGCCGGCCCGGGCCGAGGCGAGCCGGGACCGCCTGGCCCTGCGCTGGGCGCCGATCCACTACCAGGACGTCGACTCCACCGGCGGCCACGCGGCCGGCGGCCGGTCCGACTGGATCGCGGGGTACGACTACGACGGAAACCTCGACGGGCGGGACAACTGGGACCGTCTCGGCACGGCCGGCGCCGATCTCACGGCGAAGGCCTTCTACTCGGTCGTGGAGACCGGCAGCCACTGGTACCTGATGTACTTCTTCTACCACCCCCGCGACTGGATCGATCACCCGTTCTTCGAGACCGAGCACGAGAACGACGGCGAGGGCGTGCTGCTCGCGATCGAGCGCGACGGATCGGAGTACGGCGTGCTGCGCTCCGCGGTGACCGTGGCGCACAGCGACTTCTTCTCGTACACCCCGGCCGGCAGCACCTGGACCAGCGGCCGGGAGAGCGTGGACGGGACCCTGCGGTTCAAGCCGTCCCCGCACGACGCGTTCACCCACCCGGTGACCGCTCAGGAGAGGGGCGGGCACGGGCTGAAGGCGTGGCCGCAGTACGACATCAACGGCGACGGCATCGTCCACTACCCGTCGACGACCGGCGAGGTGCCGGCCGGCAACGACGACCGCGACGTTCGATACCAGCTCGTCGACATCTTCGCGGCGGGCGGCGTGTGGGCGCAACGCAACAACGGCAGCCTGTTCGCCGCGCTCGGCACGTTCGCCGGGGACACCTCGGGCGGCTGCGGACAGGGCACCTTCTCCTGCGGCACCAACTCGGCGAACGCGCCGTGGGGATGGGACGACGGCAACGACGTGCCGGCCCGTGGGGAGATCGCCAGTGATCCCGCGCGCGTGGCCGTGGAGTACTTCACCATCCCGGGCGGCGTGTCCCGCACGTACGCGTACAACCCCTATCGCAGCGAGGCCGCCGAGCTGGCCCGGCTGGACCAGGTCGCCCCTCGCGTACGGGACTGAAATAGATCTTTCTCGATGCTACCGTGCGGGGCATGAGGCTCCGCACGGTCGCATTCCTGTTGCTGCTGCTCCCGTTCGCCGTTCCGGCGGCATCGGCCGCGCCGGCATGGGCGTCGGCCGCGTCGGCGGCCGGCCTGGCCACGGCGGACGACTTCACCGGGTGGTTCCAGGCGAAGAACGACTGGACGTGGAGCGGCGGCGACCAGGTCACCAGCCTGCGCGCGTCGAACGGGCTGACGTACTGGTCGTTCGGCGACACCATGATCGGCGAGGAGGACCCGGTCACCGGCGCGTACCGCCCGGGCTGGGAGATGCTGCCGAACACGATCCTGGTGCAGCGCGGCGACACGTTGTCGGCCACCACCTGGCGCAACGCGGTGCCCAGCCCGGGCGGCGACCATCGGTACTGGACCCAGGGCATGTTCGAGGCGGGCGGCAGCCTCTACGTGCTGTGCCAGCGGGTCCGCCAGGACGACAACGACTACTTCGAGCTGCTCGGCGTCGAGCTGGCCGAGTTCGGGTTCAACGCCGACGGCACACTCGCCTTCCGGGGCATGTCGCCCACCCCGTCGTCCGGCCGGACCGGCGGCAACACCACGGCGACCGCCCAGTACAGCTCGGACGCCGTGGTCAGCGGCGACTTCGTCTACGTCTTCGGCTTCTCCAACGTGCCGAACGACCCGAACTACGAGCCGCACCGCAGCTACGTGGCCCGGGTCCGGGTCGGCGAGGTGAAGAACCCGGGCGCCTGGCGCTTCCGCGACGCGACCGGCGCGTGGCAGCCGGACATCGCCCGGGCGGCGCCGATCCTGCGCGCGCAGATCTCGAGCGTCCGGCGGATCGGCGGCCGGTGGGCGCTGGCGTACAAGCCGTGGACCGGCTGGGGCGATACGGTGCACATCGAGACGCGGTCGACGCCGTGGGGCGCTCCCCTGGGCTCGGTGACGATCAGCTCGCCGGCCGGGCCGAACCACCAGACCTACTCCCCGCAGCTGCATCCCGAGCAGCCGCTCGCCTCGGGCAAGCTGCTGGTGAGCATCGCCTGGAACGGCAGGACGCCGGCCGACATCATCGGCGACGCCGACCTGTACAAGCCTCGCTTCCACGAGGTCACGCTGCCCTGAATTGTCCGGCGCTGAGTCATCCGGCCCTGGGTTATCCGGCCCTGGGTTATCCGGCCCTGGGTCATCCGGCCGCGAGGTCGCCCAGGATCTCCTTCAGGATCTCGGGGGTGCGGTTGGGCGGCTCGGCCTCGATGAACAGGCGGCCCATCGCCGCGGCGTACTGGTCGACGTCCTCACGCTTGTCGAGGTAGAGCCCGCTGGTCAGGTGCTCGATGTAGACCACGTCCGGGACGTCGGAGTGGGCGAAACGCAGGATGCTGAACGCGCCGCCGGCCGCCGCGTGGCCACCGGAGCGGAACGGGATGACCTGCAGCCGCACGTTGCGCAGCGCGGTCATCTCGATCAGGTGCTCGATCTGCTGCTTGAGCACCTCGAGGCCGCCGATCGGGCGCCGCAGCACAGCCTCGTCCAGCACCGCCCACAGCCGCGGCGGGTCGGCGCGGGTCAGCAGCTGCTGGCGGGCCATCCGCAGGCCGGCCCGGCGGGAGATCTCGTCCTCGGCGGCCCGGCCGTGGCCCAGCATGATGACCGCCCGCGCGTACGCGTCGGTCTGCAGCAGACCCGGCACGAACTGGATCTCGTAGGTGCGGATCAGCTCGGTGGCCTGCTCGAGGTCCAGATAATTCTGGAACCAGGTGGCCAGCACGTCGCCGTACGCGTGCCACCAGCCGGGCGTGTTCGCCTCGCGCGCCAGCGCCAGCAGGCGCGCGTGCTCCGCGGCATCTTCGATGCCGTACAGCTTGAGCAGGTCGGTGACGTCCCGTTCCATGAACGCCACCCGGCCCAGCTCCATCCGGCTGATCTTCGAGTCGGAGCCGCGGATCGCGTATCCGGCCTGCTCACGGGTGATCCCCTTGGCCAGCCGGAGGCTGCGCAGCCGGGCACCGACCTGCATGCGGCGGACGGTGGGCCCGCTGCCGTTCTCCTGAGCCGCCGGCACGTCAGCCACCCGCCCACGGCGAGGCGTCCGGTGTGGACACCCCTAGGCGCGCGTCAAGGGCCACGGCGAGAATTCCCTCTATCTGATGAACGACGAGTCGGGGACGAGCATAGACCGACTTCGTGCCGGAATCAGAGCAGGACTAGGCGTAACGAGCCAGCCAGTCGTCCCCTACTCCACCGAACGGCTCGTCGCCCACCGCAACGGCCGCCATCAGGCGGTCCGCCGACGCCCGCGCGCCGGCGATGATCTCCGGTGGATAGCCGTAGAGCACCTGGTGCTCCTCGAACTCGTCCTCGTCGTCGAGCAGCACCAGGCCGTCGCGCGTGCGCAGCACGTCCAGGTCCAGGTCGACGGCCTCGATCACGTCGCCCGTGATGGTCGGCGGGGTGGTCACGTCCACGTAGAGGTTCAGGGTCTGCGGCCCCGGCCGGTTGAAGCACGCGATGAACCAGCCTCCAGTGGGAACCAGCTGGACGAAGTCGTGCGGCTGCTCGACCGGCTCCTCGTCGCCGCGCTGGAGCCAGATGCCCTTGCGGCCACCGAACCACCGCCCCCACTCGTCCTCGCCGAGCGGCTCCAGCGTGTACGTCCAGTGCTTCTTCCCACCCCACTTGGTGAACCGCATTTCCGTCACCAGGGAAGAGTAGGCGGCCGCGCCGACTTGGAATCAGGTATGACTGATCGACCCGTTCTGCAGCCCAGCCCCGAGCACCCGATCACCGTGACCCCGAACTCCGCGCGCATCGTCGTCACCGTGGCCGGCAAGGTGGTCGCCGAGACCCGCCGCGCGCTGACGCTCCGCGAGGCCACTTACCCGCCGGTGCAGTACATCCCGATCGACGACGTCGACAAGACGCTCCTCGAGCGCACCGAGACCCACACCTACTGCCCGTTCAAGGGCGAGGCGAGCTATTACTCGATCCCCCTTGGCGCCGAGCGCTCGACCGACGCCATCTGGGTCTACGAGCAGCCGCACGCCGCGGTCTCGCAGATCAAGGATCACGTCGCGTTCTACCCCGACCGGGTCGACGCGATCGACGTCGAGTAGCCACCGGCGTCTGCGCCGGCGAGCATGATTTGCACAAGAGCAGTTGTGCGACAACTCTTGTGCATGCCATGCTCGCCGTATGACGTCCCCAGAGGTTCGCCAAATCACCGACTCGCGGGTGCTGGCCGCGATGGCTCATCCCCTGCGCCGCCGGCTGATGGATGTCCTGAAGGTGCACGGGCCCGCCACGGCCACGTCGCTGGCGGCCACCACGGGGCAGGCGATCGGCAACGTCAGCCACCACCTGCGGGTGCTCGGCGACTGCGGTCTTCTCGAGGAGGCCCCGGAGCTCGCCCGGGATCGGCGGGAGCGATGGTGGCGGCTGGTCTCGCGAGGCGTGCGGTGGTCCTCCGGTGACTTCCGCGACGACCCCGCGACGGCCGCCGTGGCCGACGCCGCCGAGTCGCTCAACCTCGACCATCACGTCCAGCAGGTCCGCTCCTGGTTCGCCGCCGGCGACGAGGAGAAGGCCTTCTGGCGCGACCGGTCGTTCGCGATGGACCACTGGCTGGAGCTGACGCCCGACGAGCTGCGGGAGGTCGGCGAGGAGCTCAACGAGCTGCTCGAACGGTGGCGGCACAAGCCGGCCCCGCCGCAGGGCCCACAGCGGCAGACGGTGTTCGTCTTCGCCTACGGCGTGCCCGGGCAGCCGTGAGTGTCGCGACGGCGCCCGCGCGCCCGGCGCGCCTCTGGTCGCACCGTGACTTCCGGCGGCTCTGGATCGGTCAGAGCACCAGCCGGTTCGGCAGCGCCATCACCGCCGTCGCCCTGCCGCTGGTCGCCGTCGGCGCCCTCGACGCCAGCACCATGCAGATCGCTCTGCTGCAGGCCGCGGTCTGGCTGCCGTGGCTGCTGATCGGGCTGCCGGCCGGCGTCTGGGTCGACCGGCTCCCCCGGCGCCCGGTCATGATCACCTGCGACGTGGTGGCGCTGCTGCTCTTCCTCAGCGTTCCGGTGGCCGCCTGGCTGCACGTCCTGACCATCGCGCATCTGCTCGTGGTGGCCCTGCTCGCGGGCACGGCGACGGTGTTCTTCGAGACCGCCTACCAGGTCTACCTGCCGTCGCTGCTCGATGCCGGCCGACTGACCGAGGGCAACGCCAAGCTGCAGGGCAGCGAGGCGGTGGCGCAGGTCGCCGGACCGGGCGCGGGCGGTCTCATCGCGCAGGTGTTCGGCGCGGTGACCGGATTGCTGGCCGACGCGGTCACCTTCCTGGTCTCCACCGTCTGCCTGCTCACGATCGGCCACCGGGAGCAGCGCCGTCCCGCGCCGGCTGCTCGCCGGTCCATCCCGCGGGAGATCGCCGAGGGCCTGAGATTCCTGGCCCACGACCCCTACCTGCGGGTCATGGCGGCCTTCGGCGCCGCCGCCAACCTCGCCCTCATCGGCTACCAGGCGATCTGGATCACCTTCCTGGTCCGGGAGGTCGGCGTCAGCCCGGGAACCGTCGGTGTGATCGGCGCGGTCATGGGCGCCGGCGGCATCATCGGCGCCCTGGTCGCCACCAGGATCGCCCGGCGCCTGGGCACCGCCCGGGGCCTGCTGATCTGCCAGATCGGCACCGCCCCGTTCGCCCTGCTGCTGGCCCTCACCGGGCCCGGTGCACGGCTCGGCCTCGCCGTCGTCGGCGGCGTCGCGGTCGGCGCCGGCGTCGTGGCCTGCAACATCATCAAGAACAGCTTCCGCCAGATCTACACGCCACGGCATCTGCTCAGCCGCGTCGTCACCAGCATGCATCTGATCAACTACGGCACCATCCCGATCGGCGCGGTGCTCGGCGGTTTCCTCGGCACCGTCGTGGGACTGCGACCCGCCATCTGGATCATGACGAGCGCCCTCATCCTCGCCACCGGCATCCAGCTCATCGGCCCCATCAAGCGCCGGCGGGACCTGCCCGCCACGGCCGAACCGCGCTAGAAGCCCGGCCGGGAACCGCTGTTGAAGCGCGGCCGCGGAAGCGGCCGCCGCCTCCCGCCGGCGACGGCCGCTCCATCCAGCCGCGGAGGTCAGGCGGCCGGCGTGCCGACCACCTTGAAGTCGCGGGTACGGCCGATGTTGTCGAAGGACCCGAAGCCGACCCGGCCGGTGTTGAAGGTGGTGTCCCGGGCCGTCATCAGCGGCTCGCTCGCGCCGTCCACGTACACCGCGATCTCGCCGGTCGTGGCCATGTGCTTGACCCTGACCTGGTGCCACCGCGCGTCGACGATCGCCGGGTTCGCGCCGCGGGAGCGGCCGTTCCACTGATAGTCGATCCGTTCACGGTCGGCGCCGTTGACCTTGAAGATGCCGTTGTGCGGATAGATCGTGTTGTCCGTCGAGACGTGGGCGTAGTAGAAGTGCGTGTCGTCCCGGTAGTTGAAGACGATGATCACATCGCGGTTGGTGATCTCCACCGGGGTGTCCAGCCGCACCTGCGCGGTCACCTCCACCGAGGACATGACCGGCCCGGCGGTGAGCACCGCGTACTCGAACGGGCGGCGCGGCCCGGGCCGGGCGACGCCGGCCTCGGCGAGGATCACCTGCTCGCCGGTGAACCGCCACTTCGACGGGGTCACCGGCGCCCAGTTGGACGGCCGCATGGTGTCCTGGACCCGGGTGGTCCCGGCCGATCCCGCGGCGAAGGTCTTCGTGCCGGTCACCTTCCAGATCCTGCCATTGGCCTTCGCCAGCAGGTAGAGCTCGCCCCGGGCGTCGGTGCCGAAGCGCAGGTCGACCCGGTCGGCCGGGCCCACCGAGCCCGGCGCGGAGAGGTCCTGCATGCGGACCGCCGTGCCGGCGGCGTCGAAGAGGTGCAGCCGGTGCAGCGTCGCGGGCTTGCGGCCGCGGCGCATCTCGGACACCTCGGTGTAGAAGACCCAGCCGTTCACCAGGTCGCCGAAGACGTACTTGCCGCGCAGCGCCGGGACGTCCGTTCCGCGGTAGACGAAGCCACCGGCCACGGCGACGCCGACGTCGGAGGTGCAGTTCCAGTCCGGCGCGGGGTTGTGGTCGTACTCGGCGACCGGGTAGACGAATCCGGCGTCGTCGGCCGGCAGCGGGTAGAGACGGTCGCAGGGGTTGGTGGCGGTGCGGTCGAAGACGTACCGGCCCTCGCGCTCGCTCCAGCCGAGGTTGTCGCCGGCCCGGACCTCGTAGATGGCCTCGACCG
>NZ_JBFAZH010000132.1:0-11002 GCF_040681735.1 Actinoplanes sp. NPDC051633
ACCGACGGGCTACGGCGGCCTGTTCGGCGCGACGGCGGCCGTCTGCCTCCTCGCCGTCGCCGCACTGCTGGCGGTTCCCACGAAGGACGACCGAGGTCCTGCAACATCGGCAGGCCATAAGGCGGGACGTGCCACCTAGCGTGGTTCTCGAGGGTTCTTGACGGGTAGAACCCGTCGGTTACGTGCTGCCCGGTTCCGGCGTTCCGCCCGATGATCGAAGCACGTTCGCAGACGCCGCTCCGCGCGCCGATAGCAGAACACCGCTGGCTAGTCCGGCGGTCCGGCCGACCCAGGTGGGCAACACGCGGTCAGGTATCGCTGCAGGCCGCCGAGACGCTCCCGAACGGTGTCCGGATCTGCCCGGTAGCGCACCAGCTTGCCGTCACGGCGCGACACCACCAGCCCACCGCGGCGCAGCAACGTCAACTGTTCCGAAGCCGTCGACTGACCCATACCGCATCGGGCCGCGATCTCCCCGACGGTCAGCTCAGCGCCGCCGGCGAACAGCAGCATGATTTGCTGGCGCGTCTCGCTGGCGAGGGCCTTGAGGAAGTCCTGGGTCGGCCCGTCCAGGGCGCTTGTCGTGCTCATCACCCGCCAGTATCCCACCAGTCATTTCGTCATCTTCCGATATGACGATACATTGCGGGAGTGACGAACCCGGACCTGATCATCATCATCGGCGGCGGACAGGCCGGGCTCGCGACCGCGCACGTCGCCGCCGTCCACGGGTTGCGGCCCGTGGTGCTGGACGCGGCCGACAAACCCGGCGGGTCGTGGCCGCACTATTACGACAGCCTGACCCTGTTCTCGCCCGCCCGGTTCTCCGCATTGCCCGGCCTGCCGTTTCCCGGCGACCCCGATCGGTACCCGGCCCGCGACGAGGTCGTCGCCTACCTCACCGACTACGCCGCCCGCCTCGACGCGCCCATCGAGTTCGGCCAGCGGGTGCGATCCGTGGTGGCAACGGACGGGCGGTTCACCGTCTCCACCGACGCCGGCCGCACCGTCTAGGCACCGATGGTGATCGCCGCCTCCGGCGGATTCGGCCGGCCCTACCGGCCGCCGCTTCCTGGCCTCGACACCTTCACCGGCACGGTCCTGCACTCTGGTCAGTACCGCGGCCCGGCATCGTTCGCCGGCGCCCGGGTCGTTGTGGTCGGCGGCGGCAACTCCGCGGTGCAGATCGCGGCGGAGCTCGCCACCGTGAGCCGGGTCAGCATCGCCACCCGGTCCCCGCTGCGCTGGCAGCAGCAGCGCATCCTCGGCCGCGACTTCCACTGGTGGCTCACCCGCACCGGCCTCGACACCGCCCGCTGGGCGCCCCACTTCGCTCCGAACACCGTGCCGGTCATCGACGAGGGCCGCTACCGCGCCGCCCTGCGCACGGGCAACCCCGACCATCGGCGCCTGTTCACCCGCATCGACCACGACACCATCACGTGGCACGACCAGCGTGCGGAACGCATCGACGCCATCATCATGGCCACCGGTTACCGTCCCGCAGTCGACTACCTGAGCATTCCGGGGGCGCTGCACACCGCCGGCAGTCCGGCACACCGCGGTGGCGTGTCCATCACCGTGCCCGGCCTGGGCTACGTGGGCCTCGAACGCCAACGCAGCCTCTCCTCCGCGACCCTTCGAGGGGTAGGACGCGACGCCGCCCACGTGCTCGCGCGCCTCACCGCCTGAACCGAGACCTTGCCTTCGTCATCGGCGCGTTCTCGCCTGCCATTCGCAGGACGAGTGCCCGAATGGTCGGGTCGATCGGTGGTCGGCCTGGTGGGCGGTGTGGGTAGGTCCAGTGCCGGGCGAGCAGCTGCCGGTGCCACCGCAGCAGCGTCGCTGGGGTGACGAAGAAGACCGACCACCAGGCCCTGGGCAGCAGCCGCGACAGCACCGCCAGGACCAGCCGGTCGGCGGGTTGCAGGCAGTACTGCGGTGGCATGCGCGGTGAACGCCTCGGCGACGATCGGCCAGGAGACGCCGTGGTCGCGGGCGGACTGCACGACCGTGCGGCCGCCGTCGGCGACCGCAGCACCGGTCGCCTGACGCAGCCGGGTGGTCAGCCTCGATCGGGCCGGGACCTGGGGGACCTGCTCGGTGAACGACTTCCGCGGACACTGCGATGTTGGGCAGTACCAGCGACGTTTACGCCACCGCAGCCGGACCGGACGGCCGCCGACCGGTAGATCCCGCGGCCGGGTCGTGGCCCACTGGTTCACCCGCGTCGCCCGCCGCCCGCACTGCGGGCAGCATCGGGCCTGCGCACAACCGGTGGACAGGTGCACTACCGGGACACCGGTGGCGTCACTCAACCCGCTAGGCAACCAGCCCGTCCAGGCCCAGCAGCGGGGTCGTATCGTTGACCATGCTTGCAGCTCTTCCCTTTTGTGACCATCCGAATTAGACACCCAAATGATCACCGATGGGCTGCGAGTCCCTCACGTTCGGGTCGGCTCCAGCAGCGAACCCCGCTCAATTTCGAAGAGCCGAGATCGACGAGCTCGCGTCCTGGCTCGAGCTGGGCGTGGGTCCGCCGGCCGGGGTCTGACCGGGCGCCGGGAGACGCCGTCGACCTTGTGCTTGGGCACTTTCGTGCTCGGGCACCGTTGTGTTCACGACTGCACGGCGGGACCATGCTGGGAACAGGACGGAGCTCCCCGTGACCCAGGCGCACGCTGTCGCAGCACCGGAGAAGGCCCCGCCGCGAGCGGCGCCAAGCACCGCCCCGGCCCATTCGCCGGCGCCCTCCGCGGGCTTCGCCGCCCACGCTCACGGGCACGAGCTCGACAGGGTCACGCTCCAGCGGGCCCTGTCCGGCCCTGGGTACCCGGTCGACGCGGCCCAGCGCGCGAGTGCCGAGAGGGCGACCGGCCAGGACCTATCCCACGTGCGGTTGCACACCGGCCCGGCGGTGCGGGTCGCGGCGCGGGCGGCGGAGGCGTCCGCGTTCACCCTGAGCGGCGACGTCGCGATCGCCGTCGGCCCGGACCAGGTGGTCCCGGATCGACTCCTCACCCACGAGCTGGTGCACGCGGCGCAGCAGGGCGCCGCCGGGGGGGCCACCCCGGAGCAGGCCGAGCTCCAGGCCCGGGCTGTGGACTCCGGCGGCGACGGCGCGGACCTGCTCGGGACCGGTGGCGTCTACGTCGCGTTCGCGGCGACGGACTGGCTCCAGTCGTCCCCTGACGTGCGCGGCTACGGCTACACCGCGCTGCTCGACGAGCTGAACGAGGTCGACGAGTGGCTCGGGCGGCAGATCAGCAGCTCGCCGGACGTCGATCGAATGCAGGAGGCGAAGGCGGCGCTCGAGGCGGAGGTCCGTCGGCGGCAGGGTGCGATGGCGGCCCAGGACCGTCCGCGGCGTCGGGGTCGCCGTGCTGGGACGACAGGCCGGCCGCAGGCGGAGGCCGAGCTGCCGGCGCAGACCGAGATGCCCCGGATCCTGCGCGAGCAGACGAGTGAGCAGCTCACCGACCCGGCCGAGATGCGCGCCGAGGTCGACCGGATCACCGCATGGCTCCAGCGACCCGACCTGACCCGGGCCGACCGGTCGATCCTGCGCCGGGAGCTCATGACCCTCGCCCCAGGGCTGAGCGCGGACCTCGCGCAGGCCAGCGGCGAGCGTCGCCAGGCACGACTCGCGCAGGCCCTCGCCCCGAGCGGGTCCAACGACCGTGCGGGGGTGCTGGCGAACCTGCGGATGATCGAGTCGATCAGGCCGTACCAGGAGCAGCCGGGCATGGCCTACGTCGTGCACAACGGCGAGATGCTCGTCTTCCCCCAGCAGCTCGCCGACCGCGTCCGCGCGGAGGCCGTCGCGGCGCTGCGCGACGCCGCGCGGCACGCCCGGGACATGAACGAGAGCAGCCAGTTCCGCATGAGCGAGCACATGCGGCTGAACTACGAGGAGCAGCCGTACGTCGGGTTCGTCGTCAGCCTGGTCAGCGGGGAGGAGCCGGTCGAGGTCCAGAGCCGCATGCTGGGCCCGCTGTCGGACTCCAACATCGCGCTGAACCGCTTTGGGCGGGCGACCGCGGCGGGGTCGCTGTCGGAGATGGGCGACGCCGTCTTCACGGCCGTGGAGAAGGCCGACCAGGCACAGGACATCGTGCTGCGGGGCATCGACCGGGCGATCGCTGCCGCCGGAACCGTCGTGCAGGGCCTGACGATCACTCGCAACCTCGCCTTCGCGATCGCCCTGTCGATCGGCGCGATCCTGGCGGCGCCCGTCGTGGCCGCGGGTGTGGCCGGTCTCGGTGTCACCGGGCTCGCCGCGACCGGCCTGACGGCACTCGGGACGAGCGGTGTCGTCGGCGCGGGCGGGTTCGGTCTGGGCTTCGTCAGTGGTGCGGGTGGCGAGCTGGCGTCAGGAGGCGGCGGAGGCCGGGCGCTGAGTGCCGGCTGGAGCGAGGGGCTGCGGGTCGGCGGGCAGGGCGCGGCGATCGGACTCGGTGGTGGGGCGACCCTGGGCCTGGCGCGGAACCTCGGGGTGGGCGCGGAGGGGCTCTCGACGGCGCAGAACCTCTGGCGCGGTGCTCTCGCCCAGGGGGCGGGCGGCGGGCTCGGCGGTGCGGCCGGCGGCGTCCTCAGCGCGCCCGAGGGAATGCGCGGCGAGGCGGTCCTGCGCGGCGGCCTGACCGGCTTCGGCCTGGGCGCCTTCGGTGGGACGGCCGGCGCGTACGCCCGGACCCTGGGATCACCCAGCGCGCAGTACGCGGTCGGCGTCGGGCTGCCCAGCGTGGGTGCCGGCGGGGTCACCTACCTGCAGACGGGTGACTGGAGCCAGGCCATCCAGGCCGGTGGCACCGGACTGACGGTCGGCGCCCTGGGACAGCTGCGGGCCGGGCAGGGCCGGACCGCGGGCGAGGAGCGTGCGTTCCAGACGGGGGTGTCGACGCGGCAGACCCTCGGCTCGTGGGGGAGGACCGGACGGGCGTTCGTCGCCGCGACCGGGCTCGGTCTCTACAGCTCCTCGACCGCCCTGAGGCTGGGCGAGTCGGGAACCTCCTACACCCTGAGTAACCCGCAGGAGAGCGGCTACGTGGGCGCGCCGACGTCCATCCAGCAGGCCCCGGTCCAGCAGGCGCCCGTCGCGACCACGGCCGCGCCGACATCGGTGTCGGCGGCGACCCAGTTGGCATCGATCCGGATCAGCTCGGGCGCGTTCCTCGTCAACCCGGCCCGACTGGTCACCGATCCCTTCTCAGGGCAGGTCCTCGGCCAGCGCTCGGCCTCGGCCCAGACATCCCGGTCGGTGATCACAGGCCCGCGCGCGGACGGGGCCGAGGCTGCGGGATGGCGGGAAGCCCTGGCCAGGGGCGAGATCGGTCTTCAGGCACCGACCGGCGCCAACGTCCCGGGCGGCGACTTCTACACGGCGCGGATCGATCCGAACGGCCAGGTGACCTTGATCGCCAACGACGTGAAGATGTCGACCATCGGGCAGTTCCCGACGCCGGCCACCACGCTGCGCCCCACCTGGCGTGCGGAGCTCTTGGCGGCGATCCAGCCGGGCCGGCTGAACCTCGGCGACCCGGCTCTCGAGGCGGCAATCAGGGCAGCCTTCGCGGCCGGCAGGATCCAGCTTCGGCAGCTCAACGCCGACTACTCCCCGGGCGGCGGCGGAACCATCACCGGATTCTGAGCCCGGTCCCCGCGCCGCCACGGTCGGGACGAGCGAGGGCGCAGGCCCCGGCCGACGCCCCTCGTGCTCCGGACCAGCCATGCGAGGATTCGAACCCCACAGTCTTTGACACCAATGGGTCGCGACTGCCGCTACCGCACGTCGAGGCATGCCCGGATGTCTCGACGGTAGTCCTCGTCCTCAGGGCACGCAACGCTCGGTGGTCACCGTCCCGGGGACGCTCACCGCCTGCGCCCCGTCGAGGTTGAGCACGTCCGTGACGTGCCGCACGATCCGCGGCCGGTTGCCCGGAGGCGTCGTGTCCCGGATCAGGACCCCGAACCGGAAGTCGCCGGTCAGGTCGAGCCCACGGACCTGGAGGTACGGTCCCACCAGACCCCAGACGCGCACCGCGTCGACCGAGGTCCCGTCGGCGGAGCCGCCGGTCCGGGCTAGGTTGGCGCGGTTGTCGACCATGGTCAGGTTGTTGACGTTCCCCACGTAGATCGCATGTCGCTGCCGCATCCAGAAGTACGGGACCCTGCAGCCGACGAGGTTCCCGCTGACGACCACCCGTTCCGCCGTCGACTGCTCCCGGCCCGGCTCGTGCAGGCCGACGTGGATACCCTGCAGTACGTGGAGCACCGTGTTCCCCTCGATCCTCACCAGCGAGGCGCGGGAGCCTCCCACCACGACGCCCTGCCCGATCGCCCGCACGTCCCTCACCGACGCGGCGAGGAAGCGGGTGCTCGGCGCGCCAATCGTGACCTCGTGCGGCTCCACGAGGCTCGCGACCGTGAAGTGCTCGAGCGCCTCTCGCGGGGACCGTTCCCGCGCCAGCCGGCCGGCCGAAGTCCGCCTGGCCCAGTCGGCGGCGAACCGGCGGATCTCCGTTCGACCGCCCACCCGCAGCTTCCCCTTGTCCGGCAGGGTGATCGTCCGTCCCTCACCCTCACCCTCGCCTTGGACGTCGAGGTGGCGTGCGACGAAGCGGCCGAGCTCGCGAGCCACGCCGGGATTGACCGTCTCCCGCTCCTCCTGGCGCGCGGAACGAGGACCGAGCACGATCTCGTTGTCCACGACGGTCGAGACCTGCGCTGATGCGATGAGCACCCCGACCTGCAGGGCGCCGATCTCGAGGCGGTTGCCGCGGACCTCTACCCAGCCCGGCTGGGCGCCCCCCTCGATCGAGCCGACGTAGATCCCGGACTGCGCACGCCCGTCGCCGTCCGGGCACCTGACCTGGCAGTCCCGCACCCGGACCCGGTTGCCGCCGAGGAAGGTGAGGGCACCGAACAGATGCCTCTCGCCCGGCGGCGACGGCTCACGGGGCACGGCCGACTCCACCCGCAGGTGGGTGACCTCGATATCGTCGCACTCCTTGGCGATGAGCACCGCCTCGTGCCGGTCGGCCGCGAGGACGGTGGCGGGCCCCACGCCGTCGATGACCACGCGCCGTTTCCCGCCGATCGTGAGCGGGGTGCGGACGGGGTAGGTCCCGGCCGCCAGGCAGAGCTTGCCGCCGTCGTCCGGGAGGGCGTCAAGGGCGGCCTGCAGGTCGTCACCCGGGAAGGCGATGACCGTGCAGGTCCCGCCCCGGATGTCGATGAGGTGCGGGAACGTGCGCCGGCAGTCGGTGAGGACCGTCATGGTCGCGAGGTCCACCACGGCGAGCGGTGCGCTCGCGTGGACGACGCCGTCTGGCGGCGCGGCCGTGCGGGTCTCGACCGCGTCGGAGGCGGAGCCGCGCACGCGGACGCCCCACCAGTCCCCGACGAGGTAGGTGCCTGGTCGGGCGGTGAACGCGATGCCGACGTCGGCACCCCCGAGGGTCGCGGTGACACCGGCGGCCGCGCCGACGTGCTGGCCGTCCCACCGGCGCAGGCACGTCCCCGGCGGGTTGCCGGTCACGGTGCTCGCGGTCCCGAGCGTGATCAGGTCGCCACCCGCCTGAGGGGTGACGACCGCGACCGAGTGCAGCGCGCCGTGGTTGCGGCGGTCGGCGCGGCGGACGAGGGTCGAGACCTCGACGAGGTCCTGGGGCTGGAAGGCGACCGACGGCGAGAGGACGAGGCTCACCGCGGTGCCCGCGACGGTCGCGGCGACCGCGTCCCCGCCGTTCGCGTACGACCAGGCGAAGCGCGCCGTGAGCTCCGAACCGCCGTCGATCACCTCGATGCGCAGCAGGCCGTCGGGCAGCTTGCTGCGCGGGTCGTCCGGCGGGGCGCAGGGGTCCGCGCTCGTCGGCCCGGAGGTGCGGGTGACGTCCAGGGTGCCAGTGCTGAGCGACGGCGGGAGCGCGCCCGACCCGCAGGCGGCGGAATCGGCGGTGACGGTGCGCACCCGCCAGCCCACGCGGGTGCGCGTCGTGGTGTCGACCCCGTCCAGGGCGGGGTCGAGCAGGTCCTCGTCCTCGGCGGCCTGGACCTCCTCGACGAAGGCGTCGAGGTAGACCACGGCCAGCCCGGTGGTCGGCAGCGGCGGGATCTCCGGCTGGGAGCCGTACACGAGGTCGGCGTCGTTGCGGACCGCGAGGCCGTCGACCCAGATCAGCCCGGGGCGGATGGTGAGCGCCCCGGCGACGACGTCGACCTGGAACGCGCTGCTGCCCTGGTGCACCCCGGCGAAGCCGATCGCGTCCCGGGCCAGGCTGCGGGTCTCCCGGGCCGCACCGTCGATCGTCAGGTTCCAGTCGGTGTCCAGGAGCACCCGGCCCTGCTGCATCCGTGCCGCCGTCCATCGGTCCGCGGCACGAAGCGGCACGCTGGTGAAGTCGCCGGTCATCTCAGTCCTCCGGGTGGGCGACACTCAGGTGCGGGTGCACCGTCAGTGGGGTCATCTCGGGCAGCCGTTGCCCCAGGCGCAGGGCGAGCGGTCCACGACGGGCGTGGTGGTAGGCGCCGATCTCGCCGCCGTCCCCGGCCCCGGTGAGCAGGGCGGGTGCGGGGCGGCCGCCGGGGCCGTCCACGACGGGCGCCCAGTAGCCGGCGGAGTCGAGCCCGACCCCGCCCATCCGGGGCAGCGGCCCCGACAGGCAGCGGTAGCCGGGCGGGTGCGCCTGCGGGTCGTCGTCCGGCCCGAGGTGGCAGTGGCGGACGCAGCCGGACGACGTCACGGTCGTCCGCAGGCCCGCCGTGAACAGGCAGTCGTCGACCCACACCTGGCCCGCGCCGACGGCACCGACGAAGGTGACGCCGGACGCCACGAGGTCCGGTGGGAAGCGGTCGACCGCGGCCAGGGCGGCGCGGCCGGGGGTCCCGCCCGGGGCGCCTCCGCAGGGCCGCGGCGGGGCGCCGAACCCGTCGACGACGCAGTCGGTGAGCTCGAGCGGGAAGGCCGAGAGGTCGGCCCGCACCGGCCCCAGCAGGCACCGGGTCGCCGTCACCCGGGTGGTCCAGGCGGTCCTGTCGACGACGACGGCGCCGCCGGTGGTCGCGTCGAGCGTGAGGCCGACGAGGTCGACGCGGGCCATCGCCGGCCCGATGGCCAGGTCGCCGTCCAGGAAGAAGCCCGCGAGCTCGACCTGCACCCCGGTCAGCCGAAGATCGAGGGCGCCCACGACGACAGGGGTCGCGCCCACCGGCGCGACGACCCGCCACCGGGTCAGCGCGGGTGTGCCCGTGACCGGTCCGGCCGGCGCGGGGAGCCGGTCGCTGGTGAGCAGCCGGATCTCGACCTGCGGCACGTCCGGCTCGCTGGTGCTGGTCGCGGTCGCGGTGGCGACGCCGAACGCCGCCGCGAGCGTCGCCACGACGGTCTGCCCGGGCGGGTGCGGTGCGCCCGAGGGGTCCACCACTATCACGACGCCGACGTCGTCCCGGAGCTGGGCGGTGCTCGCGGCGGGGCCCAGACGTCCCGGCACGGCGCGGTAGAAGGTCGTGCGCAGGGTGCCGGTCACGTCCGACGCGGGCACCAGGACCCCGCGCGCGGGGTCCACGAGGACCTGACCGGTCGCGGGGACCGGGGCCCCTGCGGTGGGCAGGCCGGTCAGGCCGATCCGGTTCCACGGCACCGGGTTCCCGCCCGCGGTGACCCGCAGGAGCGCCGGGCCCTCGGCGGCGCTGTCGGCGGCGAGGGGGTGGTCGGCCGCCAGCGTCCAGACGGGCCCGTAGCTCACGTCGCCCAGGGCGTCCACGACGCGCCACGTCGCGCGCACCGGGAGCGTCGAGGCCTCGCGCGGACCCCGTGGCTCGGGCGGGACGCCGGGCGGCCGCTCGTCCTCGGCGTCGCTCGCGATCTGCAGGGGTCGGGGCCGCAGGTACAGGGGCGCCTCGACGCCGAGGGGGTGCAGGGTGAACCGCCCGCCGCCCAGCGGAGCCGCCTCGACGTCCTCGTAGCCCAGGACGTGCCAGGGGTGCACGCGGGCGGTGACCGCGGCCGGGTGGAATGGGCCGCCGGGGGTCACGCTGCTGCGCCAATCTGACGGCGAGCCGGTCCGCGTCGTCGAGATCGTCAACTGAGCGGTCGTCAAGTCGCCAGACGGCGATGGGAACCTCGCCGGTGACGAGTACTGCGTCGCCGTGCCGGTCGCTCGGCTGGTACGGACGGGGGTCTGGTTCGGGGTTCCGCAGCGCAGTCATGGGCGGGTGGCTCCCGCTCTGGCTGGCCGTGTTCGCGCACACCAATGGCCTGAGCAAACTGGTATGTCGACGCGGCCATCAGAGGGTGTTGGCCAACAGCACCCAACACCAGTCCGGCCTGTTGCCTGACAGCCAACAGGTCGGCGCTGTTGGCCAACACGGTGAGCCGGGGGCGGAGCGGTCAACAGAGGTGCCTTGAGTCGCCACCCAACGCTGCCCCGGTGACGGCGCGAACCGGAGCACTGGCGCCCTGTTGGGTGAGACCAGGCACGGGTTCGCGGGATTCGTCCGCGGTGCTGTTGGGCGTAGGTCCGCGAAAGGCCGGACGCCGGTGTCGGTTATGGAGTTGGGTCGGCGTGCGCAGATGGGCGTCTTAAGCCCGCCCATCCGGGGTGGCGCCATCGTCTCGCGAGGTGTGACATGGGTGTTCAATGCTGGCCGTCATCGCCGCTGGCCGCGGCCGACCGCGCGTTCAAGCTCCTCATCGAGCCGCCTACTCCCATCAGGTTCGACGGCCGGGGGATCACCGGGCTGCCCGCAGCGATCTTGCCGTTGGAGCGGTTGCGCACGCTGCTGCTGTCACCGAAGACGGCCGTCGCTGTTCGTGACGCGGTGTGGCGAGAGTTGGTCGTCCACGCGCGCCGCGATGGCCCAGCCTGGGTCGTCGCGGCCGTCGGTGTTGCGATGCCCGGACTGCGGCGGGTCGCCGGGATGCTGGCCACCGGCTGGCACGGCGACACCCGAGACCTGGACGCCGAGGTCCTTCTCGGCTTTGTGGAGCGGCTGCGTACCG
>NZ_JBFAZH010000133.1:0-10943 GCF_040681735.1 Actinoplanes sp. NPDC051633
CCCGGCCGCGGCGGCCAGGGCGATGCCGAGCTTGGGACTGGCCCGGACGACCTCCGGCGGCAACGCGTCAGCCAGCCGCAGGAAGGTGCCGAGCGCGCCGCGCGCCATGAAATCGTCGTCGCTGTCGGCGAGCAACTCAGCCGCGGCCACCGGATCTCCCGCCGCGACCAGGCACCGGAACGCGCCCTCCCGATCGCCCGCCGACCGGTGCCACGCCGCCGCCCGCAGCAGCAGCGCCGGTTCCTCGCTCGGGCGGGTGCCGCGCAACTCGCGCCGCAGCGCCTCACGGAACAACCGGTGGTAGCGGTACCAGGTCCGCCGGGCGTCCAGCGCCACCAGGAACAGGTCGGCGCGTTCCAACTCGGCGAGGGTCCGTACCGAATCGCGCCGCTCGAGCGTGAAGTCGCAGAGCGGGCCCGACAGCCGGTCCAGCACCGAGGTTCCCAGCAGGAAATCGCGCTCGCCGGGCGTCAGGCGGTCGATGACCTCAGCGGTGAGGTAGTCGACCACATGCCGGTCGTCGTCCGCCGGCACGGCCACGTCCGGCGTCCGGGCCGGTGTGCCGCGCAGGGTCAGCGCCACCAGCTTGAGACCCGCCGCCCAGCCCTCCGTGCGGGTGACCACCTCCTGGACCACGTCGTCCGGCAGCTCGTTCCGCTGGGTGTCGCGGCGGCTGACCGCGGCGACCAGCGGGCTCGCCTCGCCGGCGGTGAACCGCAGGTCGGCAGCCCGGATCTCGGTCAAGTCTCCCCGTGCGCGCAGCCGGGCCAGCGGAAGTGGCGGGTCGGAGCGGCCGGCGAGAACCAGTCGGACACCGGGCGGCAGGTAGGCGAGCAGGAACTCCAGACCCTCGTGGATCCGCCGGTCCCGGATGACGTGCAGGTCGTCGACGACGACGGTGAGCTGACCCGGCCGCGTCGCGAGGTCGTTGAGGAGGGTGGGCAGGGCCGCCTCCAGAGGGTCCACCGCCGGCACCCGCAGCGCGGCCAACGCGGCCTCGCCGAGTGTGCCATCGGCCACCCGGATGGCCGACACGAAATAGGTCCAGAAACGGGACGGCTCGTCGTCGGCCTCGTCGAGGGTCAGCCAGCCGACGCCGGTGCCGCCCGCACCGGTCACCGTGTGCGCCCAGTCGGTGAGCAGCGTCGTCTTTCCCCAGCCGGCCGGCGCGACCACCACCACGAGCGGCGTACCCTCGCCGAGGACATCGATCAGCCGGCGCCGCGCCACGGTGCCGGCCCGGCGCGGTGGCACGCTGATCTTGCCAACGACGAGCGGAACTCCCTGCTCCGGTGCGTCGCTGGTCACCACCGGCCGATTCTGTCACCGCACGGATTCCCAGCCAATGGCCTCACCTGGCCGGCGAATCCCCGAGTGCAACGACCGCAACCTTTGAATACCGCCGGGCGTGTTCCTATGTACAAGCAAACGGGGGGGTATGCGTGCCGGACGCCGCCGGGTTCGACGAGTTCTATGCCAGTGGCCGTCAGCGGCTGCTTGGTTTCGTCTATCTGCTCACCAACGACCTGGCCGATGCGCAGGACGTGGTGCAGGAGGCGTACATGAAGGCCTGGCAGCATTGGGCCACCGTCGACCGGTACGACGACCCCGACGCGTGGCTGCGGACGGTGGCCTATCGGATCGCGGTGTCCCGGTGGCGGCGGGTGCGCAACCGTACACGGGCGTACCTCCGGCACGGCCCGGACGACCCGGTTCCGGAGCCCAGCGTCACCTCGGTGGCCGTGGTGCAAGCCCTGCGCCGGCTGCCGGACGAGCAGCGCATCACGATCGCCATGCACTACCTGCTCGGCATGCCCGTGGCCGACGTGGCCCGGGAGACCGGCGTCGCGGTCGGCACCGTCAAGGCCCGCCTGCACCGCGGCCGCGCCGCGCTCGCCCCTCTGCTGTCCCTGGACCCGACGGAGCCGGCTGATGTCTGACCTGCGTGACCTGATGAGCAGCGTGACCACGGACCTCGCCGCCGTCCGGTGGTCGACCGCCGACGAGCTGAGGCGCCGGGTACGTACTCGTCGCCGGCGAACGATCGCGGCTGCCGCCGGAGCCGTGGCCGCGGTGGCGGTCGGCGTGGCGGCATTCGCCGCGCCCGGCCAGCGGCCGCCGACGGTGCCGTCGACGCCGACAGCGCCGACGGTGCAGGCTTCGACCGCGGCGCCGGTGGAGATTCCACGGTCCGTGCTCCTGACCGCCCGCGATGTCAAGGCCGGCCCGGACAGCCAGGACGACGGCGCCGACGCGTTCCAGCCCGTCCAGATCCCGGAGTTCATGGCCTGCGACAGGCAGCGCAACGGCAAGCTGCCCGCTCAGACGCCGCGTTTCTCCCGGGGCATCACCCATCTGCTCGGTACGCAGGAGAACCGTCCGGAACGGCCGTTCCTCGTGGGGCAGCAGGTGTACCGCTTCGCCGCGCCGGACGCGGACGGCTTCCTGCGCGACCTGCGGTCGGCGGTGTCCTCCTGTGACGGGCTGACCATGACCGGCGATGTTCCCGCCAAGGGCGGAAAGACGGTCCGGGTGCGCGCCACGCATAGCTGGTCGATCATCGCCGAGGGTTTCGCCGGCGACGATTCCCTGGTGATCAAGCACGACGTCGCCGGGCACAACGTGGCCACCGGCAAGCTGGTCAGTGCGGGCACCGCCGAGCAGGTCGCGTACGTGCGGGTCGGCGACCTGGTCACGCGCGTCTCGGCGCGTTCGGGCACCGACCTCGACGAGGTCCGGCGGCTCTCCACCGTGGCCGCCGGCCGGCTCTGCGTCGCGGCCAATCCGCGATGCTGAGCCTGTTCCTGCGAGGATGGGAATTGTGATGTTCGACGGCGAGCGGGGTGAGCGGACGGCGGATGGTCTGCGGGATTTCTACGCCGGCCACCGGTCCGCCCAGGATCCGCTCGAGGTGTTCCGCCGCGCGGCGGCCGACGTCCCGGCCTACCGCGAGTTCCTGTCGGCGCAGGGCGTCGACCCGGCGACGGTCACCGAGCTGTCGCAGATTCCGTTGATGACCAAGGACAACTACCTTCGGAGGTACGAGCTGCCGGGCCGCTGCCACGGCGGTGACCTGGCCGCCGCCGGCGAGGTCGTCGCGGTGTCCTCCGGCTCGTCGGGCCGCCCGACGGTGTGGCCCAGGTCGGTGCTGGACGAGCGCGCCGTCGCGGACCGGTTCGAGCTGGTGTTCGCGGGCGGCTTCCGGGCCGCCGAGCGGCGCACGCTGGCCGTGGTGTGTTTCGCTCTGGGCAACTGGGTCGGCGGGATGTACACCGTCGCCGCCTGCCGGCACCTGGCGGCCAAGGGTTATCCGATGACGGTGGCCGCCCCCGGCAACAACGTCGACGAGATCCTGCGGGTGGTCGCCGAGCTGGGCGGGTTCTACGACCAGGTGGTGCTGCTCGGCTATCCGCCGTTCGTGAAGAACGTCGTGGACACCGGCCTGGCCGGCGGCGTGGACTGGCCGGCGTACCGGATCAAGGTCGTGGTCGCCGGCGAGGTGTTCAGCGAGCAGTGGCGCGACCTGATCGCCGCGCGTACCGGCATGACCGACCCGGTCACCGACGTGGCCGCGCTCTACGGCACGGCGGACGCCGGGGTGCTGGGCACCGAGACGCCGCTGAGCGTACGCATCCGGCGGTTCCTGGCCGGACGGCCGGAGGTGGCGGGGCCGCTCTTCGGCGACACCCGCCTGCCCACGCTGGTGCAGTTCGACCCGGGGTCGCGCTGGTTCGAGACGGTTGACGGCACCCTCGCGTTCACCGCCGATGGCGCCGTGCCGCTGCTTCGCTACCACATCGCCGACGATGGAGGCGTTCTCGGCCGCGACGACCTGCTCGCGCAGCTCCGCCGGCACGGGTTCGATCCCGGCGACGGACCCGACCTGCCGTTCGTCTACGTCTTCGGCCGGTCGATGTTCACCGTGTCGTTCTACGGCGCCAACATCTACCCGGAAACCGTTGCGGTCGCCGTGGAAAGGCCACCGGTCGCCGACCGGGTCACCGGCAGGTTCGTGCTCGAGACGGTCGAGGACGCGGATCGCGATCGCCGACTGTCCGTTGTGGTCGAGCTGGCGCCCGGCGTCGCCGCCGAACCGGACCTTCCCGGCCGGATCGCCGACGCGATCCGCGCCGAACTGGTGCGGGTGAACAGCGAGTACGCCAACTATGTGCCGGCCGCACGGCAGACGCCCGACGTGGAGCTGCGTCCGGCGGGGGATCCGGAGTACTTCCCGGCCGGGGTGAAGCACCGCTACTCGCGCTGATCCGCCGCGGCGATATCAGGATGCGGTGGGTTCCGTTCTCCGGTACCAACATTCCTAAGGCGGAGCTGGTCCTTCCCTCGGTGTCTCTGCACAAATCGTTCCTCGAAGCGATGGAGGAGTTCCGCCGGCAGGGGCGTGGTGACGCCGAATACCACACGATGCTGGGTAGCGAGCTCCGCCTTTTCGGCGACCGCTGGTCAACACGCGAGGGGTTCGCCCGCTACGTCGACTGGCTCCTCGCCCAGGCGCACGAGGATTCGCCCCGGCCCGCGGGCCACGTGCCGTCGACGACGCTGTGGTGGGTCGAGAACGACGAATACCTCGGCCGACTGGCCATCCGGCACCGCCTGACACCCCGCCTGCGCGAGGTGGGTGGGCACATCGGATACGACGTCCGACCGGCGGCGCGACGCCGCCGTCACGCGACGGCCATGCTGGTGGCGGCCCTCCGGATCGCCGGTGAGCTCGGCATCGAGTCGGCGCTCATCACGTGCGATGTCGGCAACATCGCCTCCCGCAAGGTGCCGGTGGAGTCCTGGAGGATCAGCGAGACGACAAGCTGCGGTTCTGGGCGCCGACCAGCCGCTCGGACAGCATTTGATCAATTCAGCGGCCGTCGCCGGAGCGCCGGCCTCCGGTGGGGGAGGTGCGGGTGTCGACGCGTACGGCGAGCGACACGGCGTAGCCGTTGGTGACGTCACCGGTCACGGTGCCCAGCTGGGAGGCGCCGCCGTCGTCACCGAACACGTTGTCGCCGGCGAGGCTGAGCCGGGCGAGGTTCGTAACGGACTGCTCGTAGCCGGTGGTGGCGTAGACGGTGTCGCAGGCGTTCTGGGGCAGCGCGACCTGCGACGTGGCGATGGCCTTGGTCGAGTCGGTGATGCTCGCCTGGTCGGGGTAGACCTCGAAGTGGATGTGCGGCCAGCGTCCGGCGTAGCAGGCGGGGAAGATGCTGGTGAAGCGGACCTTGCCGTCGGCGTCGGCGACCTGCACGCCGCGCAGGTAGTTCTCGGCGGTGACCCCCTCGGAGTAGAGGGAGTAGGCGCCCGCCCGGTCGCAGTGCCACACGTACACGGCGGTGCCGGCGAACGGCGAGCCGCCGTTGGCGAGGTCCTGGATGGTGAGCTCCAGCGTCATCGGCACCCCGTCGGCCGTGCCGCCGGCGGTGCCGAAGCTGGGGCGGATGTCGCTGCGCACGATCCCGCTCTGCTCGAGCACGTCAGGACCGTTGGAGCCGTCGCCGGGGTACGGACCGGCGGTCTCGTCCGGGATCTCCCCGGTCGCCGCGGTCGTGGAGGCTCCGGTGCTCGGAGAAGACGATGTGTTGCTGCTGCAGGCGGCGAGGCCGAGACCGGCGGCACCGATGCCGAAGGCGCGCAGGAGCTGCCGGCGGCCGATCAGAGTGCCGAGGTCGAAGCCGAGGCCCTGGTCCTCGATGTCCTCGCCGGGCCGGGCGAGCGGGCGTCCCTGATAGGTCGGTGCGGCGCGGTCCGGCTGATCTGAATGCATCGGTGGTGTTCCTCCCGAACGGGGGCAGGTCTCCTGACACGCACAACGATGCCGCCGGCACTCATGTGTCGCCTGTGCACATCCTTTGAGTCAGCTGTGCGCCGGGCGGCAGGCGAGGGCGTGTCGCGACTGCGACACCATCCCACGTTCACACCTGCTATTAATCGACGTTCGTCGAGCAGACTCGTACGAGAGGAACGTCTTGGACAGTCAACCCACGGCCGACGTGTCGCCGAGATCGCCCACCGGCCGGCGCCGGCTTGTGACGGTGGCCGCCACGATCGCCACGGGGCTCGCGCTGACCGGCCTGATCGTCGGTGCCGCGGTCAGCCAACTGAACCCGGACGCCACGGTCACAGCGACTCCGGCTCCGCCGCCGCAGCAGCCGGCGACCGAGACAGCGAACCCGGCGACCCCCGGCGAGCTGACCAGCAGCGCGGAAAGTGTGGCCCAGCAACAGGCGGCAGCGCTGCTTAACGGCGACGAGCAGGGTTGGATGGCGCCGGTCGACCCGAAACAACCCCAACTACAGGCCTACTACCGTCGCCTCTACACCAACCTGCGGGGCCTGCAGGTCACCTACGTCAACTACCGCTACGCCGGTTCCGCCGACCTGCCGGCCCGCGCCACCTCCGGCACCATCAACCTCTACCTGGGCTTCTGCTTCACCGACTCCTGCGAACCGCCGCGCGGCGCCGTCCTCAACTACCCCAAGATCACTCAAAGCGTGACCTGGGCCTGGAACGGCAAGCACTGGATCATCACGAAAGCCGGCCCCGGCAGTCAACGGGAACAGATCCAGCCGACCCCGTGGGAAGACACCGACCTCGTCTTCGCCCAAGGCCGGCGCATCACCGTCGCCGCGGCCCGCGGAGGTAAGTACCAACCCGGCAAACTCGTCACCGCAGCCGACCGAGCGGCCCGCCACGCCGACACCTACGCGGCCGCGATGCGGAACCCGCAACGCCACTACCGGGTCTACCTCGCCGACGAACGACAATGGAAACGCTGGTTCCGGCCGTCGATCCGATCGGGGGTCATCGGATACGCCTTGCCGTTGCAGGACATCGACACCGAAGTCGTACTGCGCATGGCCAGCCTCGGCTCACCCGCGAAGTTCTCCGAAGTGCTGCGCCACGAGCTCGGACACGTGGTGACGCTCAGCGGCACCGACCGCCGCAGCGACTACCTCTACGACGGTGACATGTGGCTCACCGAAGGTATCGCCGAATACATCGCACACGCGCCGAAACCGGCCGCGACCAGCGACCGCCGCGCGAGCACCGCCGTCGTGGTCCGCAGCCGGTTCCGGCCCAGGACGATGGTCTTCGAGCCGCTGGACGACAAGATCGAGTCCGGGAGAGTCACCGACGCCTACTACGGACTCGGCCACTTCGCCGTCGACTGCATGGCCACCGTCTACGGCGAAGCCAAGATGCTCGAGTTCTTCCGGCTCCACATCCGCGGGGCGCCGCGCGACCCTGGAGTCTTCGACCCACTCGGCACGCGCGGAAAACTCGATTACGACCAAGCCTCCCGGCGGACCTTCGGAACCGGCTTCCGCACCGTCGACAAGACCTGCGTCACGTGGATCCGCCGGCAGATCGGCTGACCATCACGGCAGACCGTGGGCGGGCGCGCCGTCCCATGTCACAGCGGACCGGCCCATCTCGTCTGAGCTCTGAAGACAAGTTTTGCGAGAGGGAAGGTGATGATCATGCGGGTGTTCGTGGCCGGCGGGTCGGGAGTTCTGGGACGGCGGCTGGTGCCTCAACTGGTGGCTCGCGGTCATCGAGTGACGGCTACCACGACGAGCTCGGCTAAGCTCCGGCTGGTGGAGCAGCTGGGCGCCGAGGCCGTCACGATGAACGGGCTGGACGCGGCATCGGTCGGTGAGGCGGTGGCCCGGGCACGGCCGGACGTGATCGTGCACCAGATGACCGCCATCTCGGTGACCCACGCCGGCAAGGCCGACCTTAAGCACATGGATCGATGGTTCGCCGGCACCAACCGCCTTCGTACCGAGGGGACGGACCACCTGCTGGACGCGGCGAAGGCCATCGGCGTGAGCAACGTCGTGGCGCAGAGCTACGGCGGGTGGAACGGCCTGCGGCAGGGTGGTTGGGTGAAGACGGAGCAGGACCCGGTGGACCCGATGGCGGGGACGCCGGCCGAGCCGGGCATGCGGGCGATCCGCCACGTCGAGGAGGCGGTGACCGACGCCGGCGGCGCCGTGCTGAGGTACGGCTGGTTCTACGGGCCCGGCTCCACCGACGACCTGGTCGAGCCGGTCCGCAAACGCCAGTTCCCGGTCATCGGCTCCGGCGACGGTCACACCTCTTGGATTCATCTCGACGACGCGGCCGCCGCCACCGTCCTGGCCGTGGAGCAACATGTGAAGGGTGTGTACAACGTTGTCGACGATGAGCCGGCCCCGGCCCGCGAGTGGCTGCCGTACCTGGCCGAGTGCGCCGGAGCCAAACCGCCCGTGCGCATCCCGGCCTGGCTCGCCCGGCCGCTGGCCGGCAAGGTGGCGGTGACCATGATGACCGAGGGGCGCGGGTTCTCCAACGCCAAGGCCAAGCGGGAGCTGGGCTGGCACCTGCGGTATCCGTCGTGGCGGCAGGGCTTCAAGGAAGAGCTGGCATGACGCGTACGGAGGACTTCGAGCAGCTGAGACCGCTGCTGTTTTCGATCGCCTACCGCATCCTCGGCAGTGTGACCGAGGCCGAGGACGCCGTTCAGGAGACCTGGCTGCGCTTCCAGCGGTCGCCGGCGCAGCCGGCATCGGCCAAGGCGTACCTCTCGGCGGTGGTGACCCGCATCTCGATCGACGTGCTGCGGTCGGCTCGGGTGCGGCGCGAGTCCTACGTCGGGCCGTGGTTCCCGGAGCCGCTGCTGACCGACCCGTACGAGGATCCGGAGCGGTCGGCCGAGCTGGCCGACTCGTTGTCGACCGCGGCCCTGCTCCTGCTGGAGCGGCTCAGCCCGCTGGAGCGGGCGGTGTTCGTGCTGCGGGACGTGTTCGGATTCGAATTCGCCGAAGTCGCGTCGGCGGTGGGCCGTTCGGAGGCGGCGTGCCGCCAGCTCGCGGTGCGCGCCCGCCGCCACATGGATGCGGGGCGGCCCCGCTTCGAGGCCGACCGCCGGGAGCGGGATCGACTCGCCGGGCGCTTCTTCGACGCGTTACGGCTGGGCGACGTCGACCGCCTGCGGGAGCTGCTCGCCGCCGACGTCCAGCTGGTCAGCGACAGCGGCGGCAAGGCGCCGCAGTGGGGAAAGGGCATCTTCGGCGCCGACCGGGTGGCCCGGGTGCTGGCCTCGATCGTCGGCCCGTTCACCAGGATCGGCGTCGTGGTCGAGCCCCGTCCGGTGAACGGCGAGCCGGGCGCGATCTTCCGCGACGGCGGGGGCAAGGTCGTCAACACGTGGGCCCTGGAGATCGCCGACGGGCAGATCCAGGCGATCCGTACGGTGCTCAACCCGGACAAGCTCGCCGACGTGGGTCCGGTGGCGGATGCCCGGGCGGTCATTCATGAGGCCGCCCGGGCACGCCGGCCGGCGGAATGATCGTTCAGGGTCGGAGGCGGCCGGGCAGGAGGCGGTGCCCGGGGTGCCGGGACGGGCGACTTGCCGTTGGTCGAGGAGGCGTTCCAGCACGGTCGGCTTCGACGACATCAGGCCGTCGGCGCACGCGTCGATCAGTGATCGGTATGTCGCCTCGTCCTCGGTCGCCGTGCCGCTGAACCAGACGTGCACCGCGTACCCATCGCTGTGTGCCCTGGCGATGAAACCCGGCGTCGCGACCTTCAAGCCCTGGAACGCGACCGGGATCTGCAGCGCGACCGTTCCGCCGATGGGGCGGATGCGCAAGGTCAGATATCGCAGCACCCCGGTGAAGCCCGGCGCCAGTCCGACGGCGGGCGCCAGCTTGTGGAACTCGGCGATCGCCTCGTCGTTGAACGAGGTCACGATGATGTCCTGGGTGCGGTCCAGGCGCTGCAGGAGCTCGGCCAGCAGCCGGGCATTGCGTACGAACGACTCGCTGTCATCCTCCGACGTGCCCTTGATCTCCACCGTGATCGGGGTACGCGGGAACCGCGTCAGCACGTCCTCGAGCGATGGCACCGCGAAGTCACCGGCCGCGTATCCCGGCGGCGGTGGCCGATCTCCGGTCCGGACACCCCGCAGCTCGGAGCGGAACGCCGCGTCCAGCTGCTGTACCGCACGCAGCGTCTTGTCCCGGACCGGCCCGCTGCCGTCGGTGGTGTCGTCGACCGTCGCGTCGTGCATGACGACCAGCACGTCGTCGGCGGTCGAGTGCACGTCCATCTCGAGCATGTCGGAGCCGACGGCGACCGCGCGCGCGAACGCGTACATGGTGCTGGAGGGCGCCTCGGCCTCGCCGCCCTGATGGGCGATGGAGAGGAAGGGCTTGTCCATCCACGGGCCGGGAGGCGAGTCGCCGGGGCGGGTCAGGTGCACCACGAAGCCGGTCGCCAGCACCACGACGACCGCGCCGGCGATGAGCCACTTCCGTCGAGACCTCATCGTTGCGAAGCCTAACCGGCGGATCGTCCGGGTCAGGGGGAGAGGATCACGGCGAAGAAGACCCGGGCCTGGCATCGGGGCCGAGCTGGATGCCGACGACTCTGGGGTTGTCGCCGTCCAGCGGCCGGTCCCAGTAGATGACGGCCCGGGCGGCGTCGACGGCGAGCGGCTCGTCCGGGAAGTCGGGATCCGGCGACAGCGGCACCCGCCGCAGGGCCGCCACGGGCATTCCGGTTTCGGTGTTCACCAAGGCCCTCTTGCCGACCTGCTCCTCGGCGGTCGCCGGATCCACCCGGCCGGCCGCCAACCCCCGCACGGCGGCGATCAGTGCGGCGTCGTCTCGAGGGTCGCTCACTTCAGGTTCACCTTCGTGTGGTCGGGCAACGCTTCCCACCTCGACACCGCACCCGTCATCTCGGGCACTGCCCCGACCCGCGACGTGGGTCCTTCGTCGTCCGCGCTGAAGAACACCGGAACGCTCTCAGGGGTGACCGGCCGCGACTGTCGCGCGGCCGTCACGCGGAACGACGAAACGGCGGGGTGGCGCGGGCGCGGCACCCCCGCCCGGGTGTTTCAGGGAGTCGCCTGCCGGGGCGGGGGGGCGGGAGAGCGGCCGGGA
>NZ_JBFAZH010000134.1:0-10932 GCF_040681735.1 Actinoplanes sp. NPDC051633
CAATTACAAACCGGACATAATTTAGACTTACAAAACCATGTTTTATAAAGTTTTTCTCCTCGCTGCGGCCGCACACCACTGACAGCTCAGCCGACAGCGGCAGGTCGAAGGCGTGGTTGACGGTGCGCCACGCCTGGGAATGCGCGGCACCCATGAACGCGTAGCCGACCATGCCGACCCGCAGCTGCCCCATCTTTTCTCTCCCTTGTCGAGCGGCGGTGAGGTCAGAACCCGAGCTTGGCGTACTTGCTCGCGTTCTCCTTCGTGATCGTCTCGGAGGCGAGCGTGATCTCCTTGGGAACCTGCAGCTCCACCAGGTCGGACATACCCTTGTTCTGGCCGATCAGGCGGGCCAGGGAGATCGCCGAGGATGCCATCGACGGGCTGTAGGTGACCGTCGCCTTCAGGACGCTGTTGTCGGCCTGGATCGCGTCGATCGCGGCCTTCGAGCCGGCGCCGCCGACCATGAAGAACTCGCTGCGGTTGGCCTGCTTGATGGCGGCCAGCACACCGATGCCCTGGTCGTCGTCGTGGTTCCAGAGCGCGTCCATCTTCGGCAGCGCCTGCAGCAGGCCGGCCGCCTCCCGCTGGCCCGAGTCCGCGGTGAACTCGGCGGCACGGCGGTTGCCGACCTTCAGGCCGGCCGCCGCGAGCGCGTCCTTGAAGCCCTTCGACCGCTCCTGGGTCAGCGGCAGCGAGTCGATGCCGGCGATCTCGCCGATGATCGGGGCGCTGACGCCCTTGGCCTTCATCTGAGCCGCGATGTAGTTGCCGGCGGCCACGCCCATGCCGTAGTTGTCGCCCTTGATCAGGGTGCGGTAGGCGAGCGCATCCGGGAACTCGCGGTCCAGGTTGATCACCGGGATGCCGGCCTTGGTCGCCTCCAGGGCGGACGCGTTCAACTCCTTGCCGTCGTGCGGCAGGATCACGAGGACGGTCGGCTTCTGCGCGATCAGCGTCGCGAGGGTGGCCCGCTGGGCGGCCGCGTCGGCCCCGGCCTCGACGGCCTTCAACTCCACGTCCTTGTACGCGCCGGCCTGCGCCTTGGCGTTGTTCGTGATCGCCGCGATCCAGCCGTGGTCGGCGGCCGGGGCGGAGAAGCCGATGACCACTTTCTCGCCCGGCGCGGAGTTGGGGTTCGCCTCTTCGTTGCTGGTGTTGATCTGGGTGTTCTCCTGCGGATCGTTGCTGGTGCAGGCGGTGAGGAGGGCGCCGGCACCGACCGCGGCACCACCGAAGAGGATGCGGCGGCGGGACATGTTGGACATGTTTTCTCCAGGTGTGACCCGGCGGCCGTCACCGGTCGCCTTGTGTTTTGTATTGGGGATTTCAGCTGCTCTTGGTGCGTCCCAAGAGGTGGGTGAGCGATTTGTAGCGGAACTGCTGGACCAGGACGGCCGCAACAATGATGCCGCCCTTGACCATGTTCTGGACTTCGGTGGAGAGGTTGTTGATCGCGAACAGGTTGGTGATGGTGCTAAACACCAGCACGCCGAACAGCGCGCCGACGATGGTGCCGCGGCCGCCGGAGAGCAGCGTGCCGCCGATGATCGCCGCAGCGATCGCGTCGAGCTCGTAGAGGTTCGCCATGGCCGCCTGCGCGCTGGTCGCCTGCGACGTCAGCATGATCGCGCCGATCCCGCAGCACAGGCCGGACAGAGCGTAGAGCAGCATCGTGTGGAAGCGGACGTTGATGCCGGCCAGCCGGGCCGCTTCCGGGTTGCCGCCGACCGCCACCGTGCGGCGGCCGAACGTCGTGCGGTTGAGCAGCACCCAGCCCGCCGCGACCACGGCGGCCAGGATGAACACCAGCACCGGGATGCCGATGATCTTGGTGGAGGCGATGCCGTTGATCGTCTGGTTCGCCGACACCTGGGTCTGCTTCCCGGAGATCTGCGCGGCCAGGCCGCGGGCCGCCACCAGCATCGCGAGCGTCGCGATGAAGGGCACGAGCTTGCCGTACGAGATCAGCACGCCGTTGATCAGGCCGACGGCCACGCCGACCACGATGGCCGTGAAGATCATGCCGACCGCGCCGTAGCTCTGCGTCGCCAGCGTGGTCGACCAGACGCCCGCCAGCGCGATGATCGCGCCCACCGACAGGTCGATGCCGCCGCCGATGATCACGAAGGTCATGCCGACCGTGATCACGCCGATCGCGGACGCCTGCTGGAGAATCGTGAAGACGTTGTTCTTCACCCAGGTCGCGTCGCCGTAAAGCTCCGGTCGCGTGATGATCCCGATGATCACCAGGATGATCAGTACGGCGACGAGCCCGAGGTTCCGGCGTACCGGCTCGGCGCTGTCGCTCTTCCACCAGCTCTGCTTCGACTGATGTGATGGGGTTTCCGGCGCGGGTGCCGGCTTCTTGGCCACCGTGTCGGTCATGCCGCTTCCTCCTCAGCACCTGCCAACAGTGACCCCGCCATGACGAGGTCGAGAACCGCGGCTTCATCGAGGTCGCCGGCCGGCGCCTCATGGATCAAATGGCCCTCGCGCATCACCAGGACGCGGTCGGACAGGCCCAGCACCTCGGGCACCTCGCTGGACACCAGCAGCACCCCGACGCCGCTCTCGGCCAGCCTGTGGATCACCTGGTAGAGCTCGGCCCGCGCGCCGACGTCCACCCCTCGGGTGGGTTCGTCCAGCAGCAGCAGCTTCGTGCCGCCGAGCAGCCAGCGGCCGACCACGACCTTCTGCTGGTTGCCGCCGGAGAGCGTCCGCACCGCGCGGTCGATGTTCAGCGGGCGCAGCTCGAGCGAGTCGGCCACCTTGGCGGCGGCGGCGCGCTCGTCACCGGTGTCGGTGAACCCGACCGTGGCGAACTTCGAGAACGACGCCAGCGTCATGTTCTTGTAGATCGGCTCGCCCAGCAGCAACGCCTGGCTCTTGCGTTCCTCGGGCGCCATGCCGATGCCGGCCCGGACCGCGCCGCCGACCGTGTTGATCCGCTTGCCGTCCATCGTGACCGTGCCCGAGTCGGCGAGCCGCGCGCCGAAGATCGTCTCGAGCAGCTCGGACCGGCCCGAACCGACCAGCCCGGCGATGCCGACGATCTCACCCTTGCGGACCGTCAGCGAGGCGTCCTCGAACTCGCCCTCGCGGGTCAGGTTCTCCACCACGAGCAGGGTCTCGGGATCCTCCGGCTCGACCCGCGGCGGGAACACGTACTCGATGCTGCGGCCGGTCATGCGGTTCACCAGGTCGCGCGTCGGAGTGGTGCGGGCCGGGAGGTTCGCGGCCGTGGTGCGGCCGTCCTTCAGCACGGTGACCCGGTCGCCGATCTCGCGGATCTCCTCGAGCCGGTGCGAGATGTAGATGACCGCGATGTTCTGTGCGGTCAGCTCGCGGATGATCCGGAAGAGGTTGCCCACCTCGTCATGAGCGAGCACGGCGCTGGGCTCGTCCATGACGATCAGCTTGGCGTCGTGCGAGAGCGCGCGGGCCATGCTGACGATCTGCTTACCGGCCGCGGGCAGCGCGTGGACCATGCGCCGCGGCGGGATCTGCGGGTGTCCGAGACGAGCCAGGATCTCCCGGGTACGTTTCGCCATCGCGCCCCGGCGGATGAAGCCCAGGCGGCGCTCCTCGTGACCCAGGAACGCGTTCTCGGCGACCGAGAGGTCGTCGACCAGGTCGAGCTCCTGGTAGATGGTCGCGATGCCGGCTCGCATGGCGGCCTGCGGGTTCGCCGGGGCGAAGGGCTCGCCCTGCCACGTGATGCTGCCCTCGTCGGCGTGGTGCACCCCGGCCAGCACCTTGATCAAGGTGGACTTGCCGGCGCCGTTCTGACCCAGCAGGCAGTGCACCTCGCCGGCGCGGACCTCGAGCTGGACGCCGTCGAGTGCGCGTACCCCGGGGAAGGTCTTGACCACGTCGGTGAGTTGAAGGACGACCGGCCGGTCGGACATGGTGTCGTCGGCCACGGGCCGCTGCTCCGGGGCGGTCATGACGCCTGCTCGAATGCCGTGTCGCTGGCCAGGACGGCAGCGCCGGTGACGCCGGCTCGGCTGCCGAGCTCGGAGAGGACGACCGGGAGATTGCCGGTGGCCAGTGGTAGTGACCTCCGGTAGACCACGCTGCGTATCTCGGCCAGCAGGATGTGCCCGAGCTGCGCCAACCCGCCCCCGATGACGATCATCGACGGATTGGCGAAGCTGACCAGCGTGGCCAGCACTCCGCCGACCCGGCGCCCGCCGTCGCGGATCAGCCGGATGCACGTCACATCACCCTCGGCGGCGCCCTCGGCGACATCACGCGCGACGATCTCGCCGTTGCCCTCGAGCCGCTCGGCCAGCGCCGGGGAGTCGCCGTTGCGGGCCGCGGCCAGCGCGTCGCGGGCCAGCGCGGCGCCGCTGAACAGCGCCTCCAGGCAGCCGGCGTTGCCGCACGAGCAGACCGGGCCGTGTGCGTCGACCTGGATGTGCCCGATGTCGCCGGCGCACCCGTCGACGCCACGGTAGACGTCACCGGCCAGGTGGATGCCACACCCTATTCCGGTGCCGATCTTGACGAAGAGGAAGTCGTCGACCGAGTGCGCGACGCCGCCGTGCCGCTCGCCGATCGCCATGATGTTCACGTCGTTGTCCACCACCGCGGGGCAGCCGTGCTCACGGGCCAACAGCTCACGCACGGGATAGCGGTCCCAGCCCGGCATGATCGGCGGGGACACCGGTACGCCGTCGCGGAAGCTCACCGGGCCCGGCACGCCGATGCCGACCGCGTCGAGGCGATCGAACGCGCCGTCGGTGTGCGCCTTGGCCAGCAGCTCGTTGACCCGGTGCAGGATGACCTTGGGCCCGGATCGGATGTCCGCGGCCTCGCGGTACGTCGCCACGGGCTCCAGCCGGCCGTTGGTCACCTCGATGTCGATCGAGCTGGCCCCGAGATCGACCGCGGCGAAGCGCAGCCGGGGGTGCAGCTCGACCAGGGTGGATCGGCGGCCGCCGCGCGAGGCGGCCATGCCGGCCTCGGCGATGAGCCCGGCGGCGACGAGCCTTTCGACCTCGGCGAGCAGTCGGGGCCGGGTCAGCGCGAGCCGGTCACCGAGCTCGGCCCGTGACACCGGGCCTTCGTCGCGCAGCAGGCGAAGCACCCGGTGGTGAGGGGCGTCAGCGTGCACCACTACCTCCGGCAGAGGGTTCACAGCGATGAAATGACGCTGTGTCGTGCCGGTCACACTAGGCTTCTTACGCCGTCCAGGTCCATACCTTCCAGAAAATCTCTACCAACTTTTGTCTGCTCCACCAAAAGTCCGACTGGGGTTCCCCACTTCCCATCGATGGCTCTAGAGGTCCCGCACCCCAAACTGGTAGCCCAGCCACCCGGCGGGCCCCCGGAAAGGTGGCTCACCTACCACTCGTCGCGTGCGCGACGCGGCCGAACCTGAAGTGGTAGCCCAGCCGCCTATCCGGCCCCTCGAAAGCCCTCTCGGCTACCACTCGTCGCTTGCACGACGCGGGCCGAACCCGAAGTGGTAGCTCAGCCACGCGGGCGGGCCCTTAAAAGGGGGCTCGGCTACCACTTGGTGGTTGCACGACGCGGCCGGCTCCCTCGTGGGAACCGGCCGCGTTGTGCGTGTGGGGGCTAGTCGGTGCTCAGGCCCTTTTCGCTGCCCTTCTTGATCTTGCGGTCGTCGCGCAGCTGCAGGAACGGCTCGTCGTCCGGCGAGTGGCCGGCCGCGATCGCGCGGCCCCGCTCCAACTCGGCGTCGAGCTCCGCGCCGAGCAGGATCGCCTGGTTGGAGATCCACAGCCAGACCAGGAAGGCGATGGCGCCACCCAGCGCGCCGTAGGTCTTGTTGTAGTTGGCGAAGAAGGAGAGGTAGAGCGCGAACGCGCCGGACGCCAGGATCCACAGAACGACCGCGAAGATGCCGCCCGGGCTGACGAAGCGGAAGCCGCCCGTCTTGGCGTTCGGCGAGGCCCAGTAGAGGACCGAGAACATCAGGCTGACCAGTATCACCAGCACCGGCCACTTCGCGATGCTCCACACCGTCACGGCCGCGTCGCCGAGGCCGATCCGGCTACCGACGGCCTGCGCCAGGTCGCCGGTGAAGATCACGATGACCGCCGAGGCGACCAGCATGATGCCGACGACGGCGGTGACGGCGAGGCGGATCGGGATGGTCTTCCAGATCGGCCGGCCCTCGGGGACGTCGTAGACGGCGTTCGAGGCGCGCATGAACGCGGCCACGTAGCCGGACGCCGACCAGAAGGCCAGCGCGATACCGATGACCGCCGCGATGCCCGCCTTGCCCGGGTCGCTCACCTGGTTCAGCACCTGGTCGACCAGCGACTGGATCTGGGGGCTCGGCACGACCTGGTCGAGCGTGTCCGTGACGGTCTTCTTGCCGTCGTTGCTGACCATGCCGAGGATCGAGACCAGCGCGATCATCGCGGGGAAGATCGACAGGATGCCGTAGTAGGTCAGCGCCGCGGCCCAGTCGGAGAGATTGTCCTGCGAGAACTGCTTCAGGGTCCGCTTGACGGCCGCGAAGACCCCCTTGCCCTTGAGCTCTGCCGGGCTGTCCGGCCCGGCATCCGGCGAAGGCGCAGAGAGGTCGTTGTCGCGGTCGTCGCCGGTCTTTGTCGTGGCCACGGCGTCGACATCAAGCTTGTCGTCGCGGGCCCCGGCCTGCTGGTCGGCCTTGTGGCGAAGCTTCATGACGAGTGTTTCCCTCCGGGCGGTGCGTCACGTCTATGTCGGCCACCGCCCGGCGTCGTGCGGAGCGAGCGGCCTAACGAGAGGGATGCCCGCCACCAGAGGGGTCTAACCCAACGGTCACAGCGTGCTCCAAGGTCACTTGCAGAGAAGCAGGCTCATCCGCCGGCCAGCCACCGTCACACCGACCCCGAACAGGACGATCAGGTACAGCACGTCCCACACCTGCGTCAGGCTCCAGGACGCCGTGGTGATGCCGCGGATCAGGTCGACCGACCGGTAGAGCGGCGTCACCTCGACCACCCAGCGCAGCACCGTCGGGTAGCCCTCGGCCGGCGCGAACGTGCCGGAGAACAGGAACAGCGAGAACTGCACGGTCATCATCAGGTCGAAGTCGTGCCAGCTGCGCATGAACGTGGACAGTGCCAGGCCGATCCCGCCGAAGGCGAAGCCGACCAGCACGGCGGCCGGGAACGCGATCAACGCCAGGCCGGCCGAGGTCAGACCCATCGAGACCATCACCACGAGGAACGCCGCGGAGTAGAGGCTGCCCCGGACCATCGCCCAGGTCAGCTCCCCGATCGCGATCTCCATCGGCCGCACCGGGGTCGCGATGATCCCGTCGTACAGCCGCATCCACTTCATCTTCCCGAAGAAGTTGAACGTGGTCTCGGACAGCGCGCCGGTCATCGCCGACGACGCGAGCATCGCCGGGGCGACGAACACCGCGTACGACACCACCTTGCCGCCGGCCAGCGTGAAGTCGCCGACCAGCGCGCCGACGCCGATGCCGATCGAGAACAGATAGAAGATCGGCTCCAGGAAGCCGGTCGCCATCACGATCCAGTACGAGCTGCGCAGCGCCGCGACGTTGCGCTCCACCATCGACAGCGACCGCCGCCCGGCGCCACGGGCGGCGATCAGGCGCGGCAGGACCAGAGTGACCACGGCAGCCCCCTCAGACCACGAGCCGGCGGGAGAAGGCACGGGTCGCCAGCCACCATCCGGCGACGCCCCACGCCGCCAGATACAGCAGATGACCGGTCACCGACCACTCCGGCGCAACACCGAGGGTGGCCGCGCGGCTCAGGTCGACGCCGTGCCAGAGCGGCAGGAGGTACGCCACCCAGCGCAGCACCACCGGCAGCTGGTCGACCGGGAAGAACACACCGGAGAACAGCGACATCGGCAGCACCCCGATCCGCATCAGGATCGCCAGGTAGCTGTCCGTGCTGACCGACGCCGCATAGGCGAAGGTCGGCGTGGCCACCGACAGCCCGACCAGCACGGCGATCGGCCCGCAGGCGAGCGCCCACCAGCTGTGCAACGTGCCGAAGACGGCCGCGACAGCGAGGAACGCGCAACCGCCGAGCAACGCGCGGAGCAGCACGAACAGCAGGTGGCCACCGATGATGTCGGCGATCCGCAGCGGGGCGTCCGCCTGCCCGAAGTAGACTCGCCGCCACTCGAAGCCGCCGAGCACCGGCCACGTCGACTCCGAGATGGCGATCTGCATGGCGGTCGAGGCGATCAGCCCGGGCACCATCCAGTCGAGATAGGGCACCCCGTCGACGCCACCGGTCACATACGCCCCCACGCCGATCCCGAAGCCGACCATGGTCAGCAACGGCAGGACGAACGAGGACAGCACGCTGGCCCGCCAGAGCCGGCGATAGCCGACCAGGTGGTACTCCAGAACCGCCAGGGTCGCGCTCATCAATCCACCAGCGTCCGGCCGGTGAGGTGCAGGAACACGTCCTCCAGGCTGCTGCGCCGGACCAGCACGCTGGCCGGGCTCAGCGACCGGCCCAGCACCTCGGCGACCGCGTCGTCGCCGTCGGCCACGTAGAGCAGGATGCGGTCGGGCAGCACCTCGAGGCGCTCACCGAGGCCGGCCAGCTTGTCGGCGTAGATCTCCTGCGACTCGGCGGCGAACCGCAGCTCGACCACCTCGCGCGTGGAGAACCGCTCGATCAGCGCCCGCGGCGAACCCTCGGCCACGATCTTGCCGCCGTCCATCACCACGAGCCGGTCGCAGAGCTGCTCGGCCTCGTCCATGTAGTGCGTGGTCAGCACCAGCGTCACACCCTGCTGCTTGAGCCGGAACAACCGCTCCCACACCAGGTGCCGGGCCTGCGGGTCGAGGCCGGTGGTCGGCTCGTCGAGCAGCACGATCTCGGGCTCGTTGACCATCGCCCGGGCGATCGTCAACCGCCGTTTCATGCCACCGGACAGCGGGTCGACCTTGCTGTCGGCGCGCTCGGTCAGCTGCACGAACTCGAGCAGCTCGTCGGCACGGCGGCGCGCCACGCGGCGCGGGATCCCGAAGAACCGGGCATAGGTGGTGAGATTTTCCCGCACGGTCAGCTCGACGTCGAGATTGTCCAGCTGCGGGCACACGCCGAGCCGCGCGCGGATGGCCGGGCCGTCGCGCAGCGGGTCACGGCCGAGGATGCGCAGCACCCCGTCGGTCGGCGGAGAGACGCAGCCGATCATGCGCATCGTCGAGCTCTTGCCCGCGCCGTTGGGCCCCAGGAAGCCGAACGCCTCACCACGCTGGACATCGACGTCGATGCCGTCGACCGCAACGAAGGCATCGAAGCGTTTGACCAGACCGCGGGCGTGGATCAGGGGTTCCTCACTCACCCGCACGACCCTAGTGAGAGGGTCCGACATTCTCGGCCGAATTTCCGGCCCGCGGATGCCGAGCAGTGACACCCGTCACAGCGTTACGGGGGTGGGGCGAGCGCGTTCTGCGCCTGGGTCACCAGCTCGTCGGTCACCTTGATCACCGGCTCCGAGTCCACCGGCGTGCCTGAGTCGTACCGGACCGCCCAGCTCAAGCCGTCCACCCCGCTCACCCGGCGCCCGACCACCCGCACCCCGCCCTGCGGCAGCGGATGATGCGCGGTGTACGCCACCGAACGGGTCACCCGCGCACGCACCTGGTCGGGCACCTCCCCCGGCTCGAGCAGCAGGAACGAGACGGGCGGCGCATCCACCAGCACCGCGTAGCTCTCGCGCACCTCGGCCACCTCGGCGGGGACGACCCGCAGCTCCCGGCCCGACCACGCCGCCTTGTGGATGTCGTGCCAGCCCAGCCGGCCCTGGCCGGGCAACCACAGGCCGCGGTTGGTCACCACCACCGCCGCGCCCTCGTCGACCGAGGCCCAGGCCAGCACCCGCTCGTCCGCCTCCAGCTCCGGCCGCAACCCGGCCGGCAGCTTGGGACGCCGCCGAAAAAGACTCACAATCCTCCTGCCGCCTGCTCGCGCAACGCCCGCGCGTGCTGCTCCAGCGAGAACAACTCCCCGGCCAGCGCCAGGTACTCGTCCTTGTGCGCGACCGGGTTGATCCGCTGCACCTTCGATTTCAGGTCGCGGATCCGGGTGGTCACCGCGCCCCACTGCAACCGGGCCAGCTGCGTCGACACGTAGTGCATGTCGACCTCGCCGTCCAGCCGCGGCGGCTCCACCGACAGCTCGCCGATGATCGCCTTGCCGCTCAGGTCGTCGCACGCGTCCCGGACCGCCTCGATCCACACGACGCCGCCGGTGGTGGCCGCCGTGCCGCCCGCCTCGGCGATCGCCGCCCGGATCGAGCGGAACACCTCGTCGCCGTACGCCTCCGGGCCCAGCGCGTCGAACATCGGGCCGGCCAGCACCGGGTACTGCAACGCCAGTTTCAGCACCTCGCGCTCGACCATCCGCTGCGGACTCTCGGCGGTGGACGGCCGCCGCTGGGTCACGATCTCGCGATCGGCCGAGGACTGGGCCGAGGCCACCGCGCGCATCACCGGCTCCAGGTCCATGCCGAGGTCACCGGCGAGCTTGCGCGCGTACTCCGGTCGCTTCTCCCGATCTTTGATCTTGGCGACCAAGGGCGCCGCGCGTCGCATCGCATCGACCCGCCCCTCGACCGTGTCCAGGTCGAAGCGGGTCAGGACCTGCCGCAGCGCGAAGTCCACCAGCGGCTCGCGGCTCGCGATCACGTCGCGGACCGCGAGATCGCCCTTGGCCAGGCGAAGCTCGCAGGGGTCCATGTTGTTGGGCGAGACCGCGATGAAGGTACGCCCGACGAACCGCTGATCGTCCTCGAACGCGCGCAGCGCCGCCTTCTGCCCCGCCGCGTCCCCGTCGAAGGTGAAGATGATCTCGCCGGCCACGCTGTCGCTGTCCATCAGCAGGCGGCGCAGCACGCCGATGTGGTCTGCGCCGAACGCGGTGCCGCAGGTGGCCACGGCGGTCGTCACGCCGGCCTCGTGGCAGG
>NZ_JBFAZH010000135.1:0-10890 GCF_040681735.1 Actinoplanes sp. NPDC051633
CGCTGCCCAGCGACCCGCCGCGGCCCCCGGACGCCCGCCAGGTGTTGCTTCTGGCCGCTCAGCACACCGCCGACGCGCCGACGATGGACGCCCGGCCGGACCAGTTCCTCTACATCGACTCGGTGGATGTCGAGTCGAGCACCGCGCTCGATAAGGACCGCCACGGCAGGATCGTCGCCGGCAGGACCACGATCTCCAAGCCGTTGCGTACGCGGACCTGGCTGTCGGTGGACGGCACCCGCGACGGGCTGGTGCTGCAGGGCAGGACGCGCACCCACCTCGACGGGTGCACGAACGGCAAGCAGGCGGAGACGATCGACCGACCGGAGACCAGCCCTCAGGTCGACTGCGTGCCCGAGCCCGCCTACCTGCCCGGCCGCGTCTCCACCGACCCGAACCGTCTGCGGCGCGACGTGTACGCGACGGCGACCGCCCAGCCGACGTGGGTGTCCGTCGGCGAGGACGCGGACGGATCGCCCCGTGGCTGGGTGCGGCTCTCCGACGACCAGCGCGCGTTCGTCCAGATCGCCGAGATCCTCTACAAGAACCACTTGCCGGCCGTGCAGGAAGCCGCATTCCGGGTCGCCGGGCAGATCCCCGGCGTCCAGGTGCGGCAGGACGCGAAGGACGCCGCCGGGCGTACCGGTGTCGCGGTGACCCGCACCGAGGCCGGCAGCCGCGAGGAGTTGGTCTTCGACCCGGACACCTACCGGTACCTCGGGCACAACATCATCGGGGCCGAGCTCGACCTGACCGGAGCCGACGTGGTCGCCACGCCCGGCCGCAAGGGAACCGCCCGGATCACCGTTGGATCGAAACCCGAGCCGGGCCAGATCATCTACGAGTCCGCGCTGTTGAACGTCGCGATCGTCGACAAGGCCGGAAAACGTCCGTAACGTCCGGCCTCCGACCGGACATGGACTTGATGTGAGCTCCGAACCCGACCGCTTCCGGCGCGCCTACGCCGAGACCTTCGAGCCACTGCTGGCGTACGCGCTGCGCCGTGACCGAGCGGCTGGCCGTCCGCGCCGCGCTCGCGGCCCTGCCCGAGCCGGACCGCGAGGTTCTCATGCTCACGGCTCCGGTGGGATGGGGCGGTGCGCCGAATCCACCGCGTCATCAAGGCCGACGCTCTGCCAAGCCCGCTCGGTAGCTGGCCGGACATCCCAGCCACCAATGAGACTGTCCGTCCGCATGCCGCCTACGATCTCGGCCCGCGACTACCGCCTACCGATGCCATCCCAAGCCTCCTACCGTGCCTCACGCCGGTGGGTATTGCTCGACCAGCTTCAGACGTCGCTCCGTAGGTCAACGCCATCGAGGCCTGGCGCAACGCGATCACATAGGATTCCTTCGTGACCCAGCCGCGGGACAATGTCGAGCCGACATTTCTGGCCGCGTCCTTGCGCTGCGTCATCGACCTTGGACGAGTAGCGACTGTCAATGAGATGGCGCGACAGTCGGCCGCGCTGGCATCGCTGTGGCGATACACCCTGACGACGATCAGCATCGCCGCCACCCAAGCTGACGTGGAACGGGAACACGGCAAAACCCGCATCGAACGCGTCGACAAAGACAGCGCAGTCAACTTTGTAGTCATCAGCAGCGGCCTGCGGTTCTATCACAGCGTCGGCTCGGCCGAGAACGAGCGCCGGGCCGAGGCGACTCCCCTGCTCGTCCGCTCGATGTCGCTCCACAGTCCATGGGAGCTTGCGATGACAACGCTCGCTCAGACATCCACGCCTGTGATGTATGGCATGGCCGCTCTAGTTTCGCTCGAGCGGATCATGAAGATGATCAGAGAGTTCCAGTCGCACCGGCAAGACATGTTGGATCGGCAGGTGAGACGGGACTTGCTCCGACGTGCGTCCCCATACCCGACACTGGCCGGGGGCGAATTTCTCCCAACTGCCGAACTCAGTGCGGCGGAAGACTCTGTCGAACAGCTGGTCCGACATCCGATCCTGGGTGTCGATGTCACCAACGACGCATAGCGGCGGCCGGGCAACGAGCGGGACATCGCTGAATCAGACCCGATCGCCTCACGCGGACTCAGCTCTGGCAGCGCACTCCCCCGTCGACCACGGTCCCAGTGGGAGCCAGCCCCACGGCGTGAGCTACACGTTGGGACGCCTGATGAACCAACCAGACTCGGCGGCTCCCCACCGATGAAGGCATACAGCCCCGCATCGTTCAGCAGCGGAGCCATCTCGCCGGCGTGCTCCACCCGCAACGGCTCCATGTCCAGCCGCGAACGCCGCGGGAACCCGGACTACATCCTGTTGGAGAGCTCACCGACCTAGGACCGGGGTCAACGCCACGGTGAATCGCCCCGGCAGCCAGCGGGCCGGGAACGGCAATCCACGTCGAGCGGGCGGTCAGCGCTGCTTCGTCACCCACGACGCGGACATGCTCGACGGGTGTGGGTCAGCTTCACGCCGGCCGCGCGGACGTCCCTGCCTCGACGGCGACCAGCGGGTCGTGTCCGTAGAGCCAATCAATCTCCGGGGAGATCCCGAAACTGGACTGCATGGCGGTGTCCCGCGCCCGCTGGTCCGGGCCGTCCGGCAAGTGGAAGCGGTGCCCGTTGACGCGGGACAGCTCTTGCACCCGTGCCGACCGGCCGCGGCGGATCGCCTCGTACCGCAGCAGAGCGTCGGGCAGGTCGCCGCGGCCGGCTCCGGACAGGCAGGAGGCGAGTACGAAGGCGTCCTCGATGGCCTGCGCCGCGCCCTGGGCGCCGTACGGCAGCATCGGATGGCACGCATCGCCGAGCAAAGTCACCGCTCCCGAACTCCAGCTCGGCAGCGGGGGCCGGTCGAACAGCGCCCACTTGAGCGGCCGGTCCATCAGCTCGATGATGCCGCCAACCACCGGATGCCAGCCGGCGAAGGCGCGTCGCAGTTCCTCCGGGTCACCAGGATCGGTCCACGACTCACGCGTCCAGGACGGTTCCTCGATCACGCACACCACGTTGTGCAGCCGGCCGGCGGAGATGAAGTAATGCACGAAATGCGCGCCCGGTCCGAGCCGGACCGAGCACCGCGGCTCCAGCGCGAGGTGAGTGAGGCGTTCGGCCGGCACAATTCCGCGGTACGCGACATGGCCGGTGAATCGCGGCCGCTCGGGGCCGAAGAGCGTTTCGCGGATCACCGAGTGAATGCCGTCAGCGCCCACCACGACGTCGACATCGGCGCTACCGCCGTCGGCGAAGTGCACCCGGGCACCGGAGACACCAGAGCTCACCCCGACGCACCGCCGGCCGGTCTCAATCCGTTCCGCGGTCACCGCCTCGGCGAGCACGGCGACCAGATCGCCGCGGTGGGCGTGCAGGTACGGCCCGCCGTACATCTCGGCCATGCCCGCCCCCAGCGGCGTCTCCGACAGCAGTCGCCCGTCGTCCCACCGCCGGAAGTCGATCGCGTCCGGCGCGAACGCCACCCGCTCAACCGCCGGCAGCACCCCGAGTCGATCGAGGATCCGGGTGCAGTTCGGCGCCAGCTGAATCCCGGCGCCGACATCCGAGAGGGTGCGTGCCTGCTCGTGCACGCGGACGTCGAAGCCGGCTCGCAGCAGCGCCAGCGCGGCGGCAAGGCCGCCGATGCCGCCACCGATCACGGCAATCGAGGTGGGACGAGGCATGCCTCAGAGGGTACGAGCGAAAGCGCGTGACGCGGGTCAGCTGCCCGACAGATCGCAGCGCAACCGACTGATGCTGTCGGATGACCCAAGCTGCACAAAGATGATCGCCGATCGACACCACCTTCAAAGCCCTTTCTGGACGGCGTTCGCGACCCCGGTCCTCCAAATAGGCATCGTCGGTGAACGAGTCGACAAACGCGTCCGAATCGCCGGCATTGGTGGCCTCGATCATGCGAGAAACAGCTAGGGCACTAACTCAGCCAGCGTCCGCCCGCCGATACGTGTTCACCAGGACTCCTGATGTCAGTGGGCTGGTGTCGACCAGGGCGAGTTCGGATGTCGTGAAACCGTCCGAGAACAGCCTCTTCCCAGAGCCGAGCACCAGCGGGTACACGGCGAGCCGGTACTCGTCGATGAGGCCGTGCTCGGCCAGTTTCTTGATCAGCAATGTGCTTCCCCAGATCCGGATCTCACCGCTGACCTCGGCGCGAAGGTCTTGTACTGCAGCGGGCACGTCGGGGCCGAGTAGGTGCGAATTCTTCCAGGCGAGTTCGGTCAGCCTGGTCGTCGCGACGTACTTGGGGACGCTGTTGTACTTCCGGGTGATCTCGCCTTGGAAGTCGTCGGTGTTTTCGTCGAACACGCCCCAGGAGTTGGCGAAAAGTTCGTAGGTCGTCCGGCCGAACAAGAGTGCTGCCACGTTGGCCTCCCACTTGAGGAGGTTCTGATTGACCTCGTCCTCGCCGCCATGTTCGAGGTCGTATCTTCTCGCCCACCCGCCGTGCTCGAATCCGTCACTGGGATCTTCGTCGGGTCCGCCTTCGCCTTGAACCACGCCGTCGAGGGTGATACGGGTTAGCACACCGATTGTGCCCATGAGTTTGTTCTCCTTGCCTTAGGTTGAGTCGGCCTTACCCTGGGTTCGCTCCGGCGCCGTTCATGTAGATCGTGCCAGGTAGGGGTAGGACGAAGCGGCCTCCGCGAACTGGTCGATCGTGAGCCTGCAGGTTGTGCAGAACTGGGACTACGCCCGAAGCCTCGACGAAATGACAACCATCCTTCGAGCCGCCTCCGGTGTCGGCCGACCGGAGCATGTCCGGGTGGAATAGATCGTCAGCCGGTTCGCGGCCCGAGGCACCACCGAGCTGCGCTCTGCGCTGTTACCCGGCCGCTGACGGGAGGGAAGCGGCAGATGCTCTCCCTACGCCCGGGGCGTTCTCATCCGAGTTCGCAATCAGGGCCGAGGCCACTCCGATGAGCGCGATCAGCCAGGCAATGACCGGCCGGTGCGACGACGATCATCAACAGCAGCGCCACCGCGACGGCCTGGCCCGCAGCCGAGGGGTCCGCCCGCCAGACATCAGCGTCGGCCGGCTCCACCGTCACGGTGACGCTGCCGCCTGCGAAGCCATCCAGTTCGTCTCGCAGCGCGTCCACCTGACCCGCCGCCAGGGGCGGCCGGCTACGAGCGCACCACCCGGCCGGGCGGCATTCACGGTGCCTCGCCGCCGTCCCCGCGCCGGCACTCCCTCGAACGGGGTACGCGGTCATCCTGAGGCTGCACCGATGGCCCGACCGACGGACTGACCGGCGCACCGGCCGGGCCTCTGCACGGACCAGGCCTGCGGCGAGCAGCACCGCCAGCAGGAGACCGATGAACGTGCCGATCGCGGCAGTGAGCCCATCGGCCGCCGCCGGGTAGCCGTGCTCATCCTGCTCGACCAGACCGACTGCGCTGTTGCCCGGCTCCACTTACGACCTGACCGCCGCCCGCGCCGTCGGGCTGGTCGATGCCCTGACCGACGCGGATGTGACGACATTCGCGGACATGGGATACCAACGGCGCCGCCGGTCTCGGCAGCAACCGGTGAGCGATCATACTCGCCGATATCGTGGAGGCGAATTGTAGGATTCGACTCGGAGTTGATAGGTGTACTCGTACGGCCTCGCGATGCTGGCGATAGAGGCATGGGCCGCCTGAACTGCCGCCTTTACAGCGTTCCCTCCCTCCCCAACGTATACTCGGGGAGTGCTCGCGCAGATCTTCACGGGCCCGGCACCGTCTCGATAATTTTCGTATGCGCCGACGTTGTTGTTGGCGAGGAGCGTCCCAGTAGTGCCGTAGAGAGCGACCGATTTCAGATGCATTGCTCTCAGCGAGAATCCCGGAGGTCCCGGATCTACGTTCTGCATGCATGCCGTGGCGTCAATCCATTTGAGATTGCCGCTCGTGCAGTCGCTCACCTGGCGGACTTCAATTCCTACTCGGATGGAACTGGTGTGATCAGCATTCCATTCATAAGAAAAGTAGCCGTCCCTGGCAGAGAAGTAGTCGCGGTGAGTGCCGACACTGCTGATACAGGTACCGGCTGCCATTGCTGTCCGAGCGACGATCGCGGGACATAGTACACCTGCAAAGACCAGTACAGTCGCGAGTACTGATCTCGCCTTCAGTGGAGGCCTCATCAATGAAACCCTTCTTACTCACTTGCCGGATCGGCCCTGCCGGAAGCAGGAACGCTCGGCAGCCGTTTTGGCATTGCGACATCCATGCATTACGAGGCACTTGTGCATCTCGGCGGCGGTCAATGCGGGAGCTCGCCATGTTGACCGCCCATTGTGACGACACAATTGAGAAGCGCCAGAATATGCCGCCAAATCAATGAGGTCGGATCAACGCGGCAATGCCGTCTGATTGCACGGAACCTAACAGAGGCCACCGTAATAGACAGTGAAAGCATTGTAGCTGTCTCGTCGATCTACCTCGTACCCGATGTAGGCCTGCCAACGGTAGCATCGAGAACCGGTGACCGCTGGACTGTACTTGACTTGGTAGTCACCTGAAGGTGCGGTAGGTGTGCCAACAGCAGGATAGGAAACGCACTGGTTTCCGTAGCAGCGAAGAAGGGATACCAAAACGATGGATATCACGTGCCCCGGGGACGGGTCGACAGCTCCACGAGCGATGAAGACTTGCGTAGCGGGGTCATAGATAAGGGCTGCGCAAGCGTTTCCTCGAGGGCCGGGCTTACAAGTCCTCTCGACTGTAGATTCCGCAGCTTGAGCAGGAGTGCAAATCAGAAATGCTGAGGGGATAGCAATCGCGAGGGACAGCAGACTTCGGAGTGCACGTTTGTGGGGCCGGTGGTTTGGCAACGCCACGCCTCCTTCGCGTAATCGTCCTAGCCTAGGGGTTGCATCGTCCGAATCTGTTGGAGCGTGCCTTAATAAACTCAGAACCGAGGCGTGCCGAACACATAATAGCGTCCGTTGCTCCGTGTCATCCGAGTGCTGGCTTGCATATAGGCTATATTTCGGAAAGATTGCCCGGGGTCGGCGTAGAAATACATTGCACCGGTGGCTATCTCGCAATGAGAAGTCCTGTAGCAAGTCGTGGAGAGTGTGATTCGTACTGCGCCGGCTGAGGGAGTGCAACTCCATGACACTCCAGGAGGCAGCGACACCGAGAAAGAACAATCCAGCCGGTAACCCTCAAAGGTGAATGTGTGAGAGAGGTCCAGTCTGTGAACAATCACGGAGTGCTCATCTGGAGAGCAAGCGTGGGCGTCAAGCGTACTGTGTGAGTGATCAATTATGGCGACCCTCGGATCATGGGTCGTTGCCTTGTAATGCATCCCGACCCGGACATATCCGGGTCCTCCGCTCTCAGACCAGACCCGGGAGCAGGGACTGTAGTAGATCTTCGTGCCTTCAAAGTCCGCCCGAGCCGGCAGCGCCGCCCCAAACGACCCGGCGACCAAGGCAAGTACTACGCAGGAACGAACGAGGAAGCGTCGGGCGAACCGGCGAGATGACAAGAAAGGCTTCATGCGCACCTCCATTGAAATCGTGTCATCATAAGAGGGTTCTTGGCTTTGATGGGCCATCCAGCCATGGACCTCGGCGGCCGGCAGATCCGACAGCACCACATCGACCGACGCGTCCCGTGTGACTTCGTGCCTCCCGCGAATGCAGCGCGAGAGAGAGGCTGGCCGTTGCCGGGAACGCTTTTATTGATCAATCCGAGACGCCGGGGAACCTACGTCCAACCTCGAACGCGAGCATTGCAGCACTTGGCCTGCAACGAACAGGCATCCCTCCGGCAATATCGCGGCAATTTGATCCGGATGCGACGGCGGCGAGCCTGGGTGAACCGATTCAGGCTTCCCGTTTCCGGTCAGCCCGGTCGGGTGGTGTAGCGGTCATCCTGCATGACCCTCGGCGGGCTTGCTGACGCCGACACTGGTCATACCTGCCACCACTGGTGGGTCACCAACAGGAGCCGCAGCCGTGGCTGCACCTCGACGAGGCTGTCGCCGGCCGCGGCGCGATGCAGCCCATCACCACGGCGATCAGCCACCCGGCCCGGCCCTGCTTGCTCGGGGGCATCATCGCGACCGCCAACTGCGACTCGAAGATGACGAAGGCGAACACCGCGAACACCGGGGGAAGGTCGACCTTCTGCACCTCGCTTCCTACAGCGCCTCAGTGATCTTGTGCTCCCAGTCTTGCTCCCCGCTGTAAGTGGCACAATGCAAACGGCCCATTACCGCGAAGCCGGCAATGAGCCGTTAACCTGCACAAACTCTGGTGGGCGATACTGGGATCGACCAGTGACCTCTTCCGTGTCAACGAACGGTCCGCAAGCCGCTGACTAGCGACTGTGCGATGACCGGCAGGAGCGCCGACACCGTTCGGCGCAGCTTAAGGCGGTTAAGCGCAGTTGAGCGCCGTTGGAAGCTGGCGGCTGCTCCCATCTTGCTTCCACCGTTGCGCGGCCACCGCGCTTTCTCCGCAGCACCAGAGTGCGCAGTCTGGCGGGCAGTAGAGCCGATCGGGCGGTGCGCACGAAGGGTCGTCTAGCCTGCGCTAGTGGACATCTCTGAGTTGGCCCTGCGAGCACAGGAGGCGTGGCTTCACTGCTTGGCCGCCGGCGGCTTCCCACAAATCAGCGCTGGTGACGGATTCGCGGTGTCGACGGGTCTACACTCCAACCCCGAGAACGGCGCCGTCATCGCCCCATCGATTCTCGACAACCCCCACGAGCTGGACGCATTGCTCGTCTGGCTGCGCGAGAAGGCTGCGCCCGCTTCGGTGCTCGTCACCGGGCCGCTAGAGTCGGAAGCGACCGCCCGACTGATCGACCGAGGACTGGAACCGGAGCGCACCGGGAACAACATGGGCCGCCTTCTGGCGGGCTTCGGCCCCGACACCGCGGGGCCACCCGTATCAGGGTGGCAGATCAGTGAAGTGACCGACGTCCAGGCACTGCGCCAGAACCACCGCGTGTACGCCGACGACGGATGGTGGGAAGAACCCGGTGAACTCGACCGCCGTGTTGAGATCGCAGTCCGCCTAGGATTCGGCCCTGGCCGACCGATCCGGCACTGGACTGCCTACTCCCAGGGTGCCTCGGTCGGAGCAGCCACCTCGTTTGAGTTCGACGACGCAGTGCTACTCGTCCACTGCTGCGTCGCCACACGCTGGCGCCGCCATGGGATCGGTACCGCGCTCACCCGGGTCAGACTCGCAGCCGCCGCCTGCCAGGGCGCCGTCCATGCCGTCCTCTTTCCTTCACCGGACGGCTACCACCTCCATCACGCCCTCGGATTCGACCTCGCGCCAGTCCGCCCAAACCGCTTGTTCTACCTGCGCTAGTGCACGGCTCGTGTGTGCTCGTGTCGGCGTGTGATTGCGGTGACCGAGTCGTCGACCGGCCCCGTATCGATGATTGTCTTCAGTCGGTCGGCTAGATACGCCACCATGGATCCATGTCCGAGCAGGTGCTTGTGGGAGGAGCGGACGCCGGACGAGGCGTGGTCCGGATCGGCGACACGGTACGCCGGCCGGGAGTGGCCGCCTCGGTCCGAGCCTTGGTTGCCGCATCTGAGGGTTCATCGCCTGGAGCAACCTACCCCTGGGCGGCGGCGAATGTTGTCGAATGCGCCTGCGGACCGCCATGTCTGGCCGTCTCCGGCACCTGGCCTACTTCGCCACGTCGGCGGGGTGACATCGACGGGCTCTGTCCGTGCTCGGTGCGCTCGACGACGATCGGATACAGCCCCGCCACCTGTATGTTCGTCGTCCAGCTCGATGCGCGTGCCATCGGCATCGGTGAAGCGCAGCTGCCGCCCGTTGTCCGGGCGAAGTGAGTCAGGTACGCGTCGGTCCGCCGAGCCAGCCGAATGGCCGGCTGACCATCGGGAAACCGGCGCGAGTACAGCACGTTCCCGTGCACCCACACGCGCTGCCGCAGCGTGGCCAGCAGGCCGAACGCACCCAGCACGGCGAACAGCACACCGACGACGACCGAGGAGCCGGCCCAGTCGGCGATGCCGAAGACGCCAATGGCCAGCAGCACGCACCAGCCGAGCCGAGCCACCATACGCGGCCAGCCCGCCACCCAGGCGCCCCATTTCCGTCCTGTTGCCTCGCGCGAGCCCAGCATACGAATGCCATTCGCGCTGTGATTTGAACCGCTTGGCGTATTCGGGGGTGTTCTGGAGTGCAGAGCCGCTCCACAGTCGATCCGGAAGGTGCGTTCATGTCGGTCCCGCAGCCTCCGTACGACCCGTACCGCCGCCCGTATGGTTCTCCGGCCGCTGGTCCATATCCGTCGCCGCATGCACCTCCGATGCCGCCCCGGAGTCCGCGGCCGCTCTGGCCGTGGATCGTCGGTGGCGCCGTCGTCCTGATCATGGTGCTGATCGGCGGCCTGGCCACCGTCGGCATCATCGTGGCAGCCGTCCGGGACGCCCCCGGGGAACGAGTCGGGTCGACGAGCGCACCGGTACCGGCGATTCCACCCCAACCGCTCCCCAGCAGTCAGCCTGGGGGCCAGCTGCGGAACGTCAAGGTCGGTGACACGCTGGTCTGGCAGCGCGCCGGCAAGGTGGCCGAGTGGACGATCGTCACGACGGAGCAGAAGACCGTCGCCGACTTCGACCTGCCGCCGCGGCACGGGATTTTCCTGCTAGCGCGGCTGACCGTGACGCAGAAAGAAGGGTTCACCTTCGCCTGCGACTGCACGCTGCAGTTCGTGGCGCCCAACGGCGTGGCCTACGATCCCGACTACAACACCTTCGCCGACCATGGCCGCTTTCCTTCGCAGCGCATCAGCGCCGGCCAGATTCTCGACGGCTGGGTCAACTTCGACGTGCCCACCAGTGCGCTGACCGGCGGGCGGATCCAGTGGACGCCGGACCTGTCGGACAACGGCCTGCGGGGATCCTGGCGACTCTAGATCCG
>NZ_JBFAZH010000136.1:0-10881 GCF_040681735.1 Actinoplanes sp. NPDC051633
CCGGCATCAAACGCATCATCGCCCTGGAGAACATGGTCGGCGACATGGAGCAGCGGGTGGCCGAGCTGGAGGCCCAGCTCGATGAGGCCTACGCCCGCATCGCCCAGTACGAAGCCATGGGTGCCTACCCGAGCCGGGATCTGGTGCGGCAGGAGCGCCCGTCCACCGCCCTGGTGGTCTGGCGTCCCCGCCGCCCGGGCTCGTAGGGGAGTTCGACCTACCTGCGGTGGAAGAGACCTAGGCGGCGCGGGTGACGAACCAGGCCGCCCTCGATCCACTCCTCGTACTCGAAGAGCTCGGGGCGGGTCATCAGCACCCGGCAGTTGTGCGCCCAGATCGACATGGGCTCGTCGCCGACCTCTTCGGCGCGCTCGACGTACTTCTTGAGCCGGCGCTTGCGCTGCGACGACGCGTTCGGCCGGACGCCGTCGGCGGCGTAGATGTACATGCAGTGCAGGGCGAAGCGGCGGGCCGGGCACTGCCGGTCCATGGCCAGCTCGAAGAGGGTGGGCCCGAGGACGTCGCCTGCGATCAGCAGGTCCCAGTCCGGTGGCATCGCGTCCAGCGGGACGGCCTCCGGGTGGTACGCCCAGGCCTGCAACTCGTCCGGCCGGGGGTCGACCGGGTTCGCGAATCCGAAGAAGGTCGATTCACGCACGCTCACGTTCGCCGCCTGTGTTTCTTCCGTCACACAAAACTGTCGACGGAACGGTAGCGCGTGCACGTGCATGTGCAAAAGTCTTCTCGTTCACATTCTGGTACCGGAAAGTAGCATTGCGCTGCGCGCTCACTGATCAAGTTCAGTCGGTAGCAGTCAGTGATCGAGCCGGGGAAGCCATCCGCCGGCGAAGGAACGCCTTGAACCACGGGTAATCCGGGATGCGGGCAAGCATCGGCCCGCTCACCACCGTGATCAAAACGTACGCCGTGGCCAGCGGCGCCAGTTCCGGCTCGACCCCGGAGGCGACCGCGAGGCCCGCGATGACGACGGAGAACTCGCCCCGCGGCATCAGTGCCAGGCCGGCCCGCCAGCGGCCCGGCATGGCGATGCCGGCGCGGCGGGCCGCCGCGTACCCGGTCGCGATCTTGGTGGCCATGGTGAGCACCGCGAGCCCGAGAGCCGGCAGGAGCACCGGCGGCATGTGGGCCGGATCGGTCGACAGCCCGAAGAAGACGAAGAAGACCGCGGCGAACAGGTCACGCAGCGGCGACAACATTTGTGTCGCATAGTGCGCAACCGGACCGGAGAGCGCGATGCCGACGAGGAACGCGCCGACCGCGGCCGAGACGTTGAGCTCGGCCGCCACCCCGGCCACGAACAGCGTCAGGCCCAGCACGCTGAGCAGCAGCGCCTCCGGGTCACGCACCGAGATGAAGCTGGAGATCGCATCGCCGTAGCGGATCGCCACGACCAGCACCGCGATCACGGTGACCACCGCGACGGCGAGCGCCTTGCCGCCGCCCAGCAGACCGGCGCCGGCCAGCACCGCGGTCACCAGCGGCAGGTAGAAGGCCATCGCGAGGTCCTCGATGACCAGCACCGAGAGGATCACCGGCGTCTCCCGGTTACCGAGTCGGCCCAGGTCGCCCAGGACCTTGGCGATCACTCCGGAGGACGACACCCAGGTGATCCCGGCCAGCACGATCGCCGCCTCCCAGCCCCAGCCGAGCAGGACGGCGAAACCCGCGCCGGGCAGCGCGTTGAGCAGCATGTCGAGCACACCGGCCGGCGCCGAGGCGCGCAGGTTGGCGACCAGCTCGCTCGCCGAGTATTCGAGGCCCAGCATGACCAGCAGCAGGATCACGCCGATCTCGGCGCCGATCTCGATGAACTCCTTGCTGGCGCTCAGCGGGATGAGGCCGCCCTGGCCGAAGGCGAGGCCGGCGAGCAGGTAGAGCGGGATCGGCGAGAGGCCGAAGCGCCGGCCCACGCGGCCGAGCATGCCGAGCCCGAAGAGCAGCGCACCGACCTCGATCAGGAGGATCGTTGTGGGATGCACCTGGGTCCGGCTCTAGTCGCTGTATTCGCCGGCGAAGATCGCGGACACGCCGCCCAGTCCCTCGCGGGTGCCGACGGCGACCACCACGTCATTGGCCTCGAAGACGAACGACGGCCCGGGGGAGGCGATCACCTCGCGGTCGCGCATCACGGCCACGATGGACGCGCTGGTCCGGGTGCGTGCCCGGGTGTCGCCCAGGCGGCGGCCGACGAACGGTGAACCGGCCGGCAGCGCGATCTGCTCGGTGAGCAGCCCGGCCGCCTGCTGCCGCAGCCCGGCGAGCTGACCCAGCATCAGCGAGGCGCCCAGGATGTCGGCCAGGGCCTCCGCCTCGTCGTCGGTCAGCGGGATCGAGGCGAGGCAGGAGTCGGGGTCGTCCACGTCGTAGAGCACGAGATCGCGGCGGCCGCTGCGGTGCGAGACGACGCCGAGGGTCCGCCCGGAGGACGTGACCAGGTCGTGCCGGACACCGATCCCCGGAAGTGGAGTCTGTTCAACCCGTGCGCGCACGGATCAACGCTAACTCACGGTCATGGCACCCGAGGTGACCGCCGCGTCCGCATCGCCAGGAGCAACACCAGGCCCAGCGCGCACAGAGCGGCGTTCATCGCGAACGCCCACCGGTAGTCGAACCGTGCGGCCACCCCGAGCAGTGGCCCGGCGAGCATGGCGCCGATCGGGAACGTGTTGGTGAACAGCGTCGTCGCCCGGCCCGGCTGGTCGGGCATCATGTCCTGCACGAAGCTGATGCTTGGCCCCGAGATGGCCGCGATGAACAGCGCGTTCACGATCTGGGCGGCGAGCAGCACCCACACCGCGCCCGCCGAAGCGGCGATCAGGAAATACACCACCCCGCAGGCGGCGCCGCCGACGATGATCGACCGGACCGGGACGCGCGTGGTCAGCCACCCCATCCCGAGCAGCAGCGGGATCTCCAGCGCCGCGCACAGCCCGAGGATCAGCCCCGCGTCGGAGACCCGGCCCCCGAGGTCCTCGCTGATGAAGAGCGGCAGCGCCTGCACACCGAGCGTGAGCGGGCACTGCAGCGCGGTGAACGCGGCGGTGATCAAGATCTGCCGGCCGCGTGACGGTGGCGGCTCGATCCCGGCGTCCGTCTCGCCGCGCACCCCGGCCGGGCGGACCTCGGGCAGGCCCAAGGCGGCCACCACCGCGGCGGTCGCATAGGTCGCCGCGGCGACGACGTAGACCAGCCGGAACCCGCCGGTCTCGATCAGCAGCGACGCCAGCGGGGGCCCGGCCACCCAGGCGATCGAGAAGACCGTGCGCAGCGCCGTGATGCCCATCGCGGCCCGCTCCGGCAGATCGCGCTGCAGCACCTCTCGTGCGTACGCGAAGCTCTGCGGGAAGAGCGACCCGGCGATCGCGATGGCGGTCACCTGCAGCGCGAGCAGCACCCAGTAGTCGCGGATCACCGCGGTCAGTAGGCAGCCGACCACCCCGATCACCGCCGCGCCGATCATCAGCTTGCGCCGGATCGGCCGCCGGTCCGACAGGCGCGCGATCCGGGACGCCACCAGCACACCGGCGAGCGGGCCTGTGATGAGGAACACGGTCACCTGGATCGGGCTGGCGTGCACCTCGGTGCTCAGGAAGAGCGACAGGAACGGGACGAACAGCGCCACGGACAGGCCGACCGCCAGGAAGGCCAGCCCGAGGGGGAGAAAGACCCGGACGAGGCCCGCCCGGGTCGTGGTGGCGGTGTCGGATCCCATGCGTCGCACGCTACGACGACCCCCCGACATTGTGTCGACGATTTAAGGTTGAGCGGAATAGGCTCAACTCTGCGAACGCTGCAACCGGTGGCCCAATCTCGATCAGGGGAGCACATGAACGCCGAACGTCTCACGACCAAGAGCCGCGACGTCATCACCGGAGCGGCCGCCGACGCCAACCAGCGCGGGCACGCCACCGTCGAGCCTTGGCACATGCTCTTGTCGCTGCTGGACACCGGCGGGTCGACCGCCCCGGTCCTGCTGCGCGCCGTGGGCGCCAACCCGGCCGACATCCGCCGGGTCGCCGCCCGCGCCCTGGAACAGCTGCCTTCCGCGCAGGGCTCCAGCCGGGCCGAGGCGAGCCTGTCCCGCGAGTTCGTCAACGCGATCGGCGAGGCCGAGCTGCTGGCCAAGCCGCTGGGCGACGAGTATGTGTCGACCGAGCACCTGCTGGCCGGGCTGGCCCGGGTCGGCGGCGCGGTCGGCAAGGCGCTGCGCGATGCGGGCGCCACCGAGGAGGCGCTGGTCGCGGCGTTTCCCGAGGTCCGCGGCGGCGACCGGCGAGTGACCACGGCCGAGCCCGAGCAGACGTACAAGGCGCTCGAGAAGTACAGCGTCGACCTGACCGCGCTGGCCCGCGACGGCAAGATCGACCCGGTGATCGGCCGGGACACCGAGATCCGCCGGGTCGTCCAGGTGCTGTCGCGGCGCACCAAGAACAACCCCGTGCTGATCGGCGAGCCGGGCGTCGGCAAGACCGCGATCGTCGAGGGCCTCGCCCAGCGCATCGTGGCCGGCGACGTGCCCGAGACGCTGCGCGACAAGAAGCTGGTGTCGCTCGACCTCGGCGCGATGGTGGCCGGTGCGCAGTACCGCGGCCAGTTCGAGGAGCGGCTCAAGTCGGTGCTCGAGGAGATCCGCAACTCCAACGGGCAGGTGGTGACCTTCCTCGACGAGCTGCACACCGTGGTCGGCGCGGGCAAGGGCGAGGGCTCGATGGACGCCGGCAACATGCTCAAGCCGATGCTGGCCCGCGGTGAGCTGCGGATGGTCGGGGCGACCACCCTGGACGAGTACCGCGAGCACATCGAGAAGGACGCGGCGCTGGAGCGGCGCTTCCAGCCCGTGGTGGTCGGCGAGCCGACGGTCGAGGACACCATCGGCATCCTGCGCGGGCTCAAGGGTCGCTACGAGGCGCACCACCGCGTGCAGATCACCGACGCTGCGCTGGTCGCCGCGGCGGCGCTGTCCGACCGCTACATCACCGACCGCTTCCTGCCGGACAAGGCCATCGACCTGATCGACGAGGCCGCGTCGAGGCTGCGCATGGAGATCGACTCCCGGCCGGTCGAGCTGGACCAGCTGCAGCGCCAGGTGGACCGGATGCGGGTGGAGAAGCTGGCGCTGGCCAAGGAGACCGACCCGGCCTCGGTTGCCCGGCTCGAGAAGCTCGACCGCGACCTGGCCGACCGCGAGGAGGAGCTGACCGCGCTGACCGCCCGCTGGGAGCGCGAGCGCGGCGGCCTCAACCGGGTCGGCGAGCTGAAGAAGCAGCTCGACGAGACCACCGCCGAGCAGGAGCGCGCGCAGCGCGACGGCGACCTGGAGAAGGCGTCGCGCCTGCTCTACGAGGTGATCCCCGGCCTCAAGAAGGAGATGGAGGCCGCCGCGGCCGCGGAGGAGGAGAAGACCGAGCCGCCGATGGTCAAGGAGGAGGTCGGCGCCGACGACATCGCCGAGGTGATCTCCTCGTGGACCGGCATCCCGGCCGGCCGGATGCTGGAGGGCGAGACCGCCAAGCTGCTGCGCATGGAGGAGTCGCTGCAGGCCAAGGTGGTCGGCCAGGCCGAGGCGGTGGCCGCGGTCTCCGGCGCCGTGCGGCGCGCCCGGGCTGGTGTGGCCGATCCGGACCGCCCGACCGGCAGTTTCCTCTTCCTGGGCCCGACCGGCGTCGGCAAGACCGAGCTGGCCAAGGCGCTGGCGGGGTTCCTCTTCGACGACGAGCGCGCGATGGTCCGCATCGACATGAGCGAGTACGGCGAGAAGCACTCGGTCGCCCGGCTGGTCGGTGCCCCGCCCGGGTACGTCGGTTACGAGGAGGGCGGCCAGCTGACCGAGGCGGTGCGCCGCCGGCCGTACAGCGTGGTGCTGCTGGACGAGGTGGAGAAGGCGCACCCGGACGTCTTCGACGTGCTGCTGCAGGTGCTCGACGACGGCCGGCTCACCGACGGGCAGGGCCGCACGGTCGACTTCCGCAACGCGATCCTGGTGCTCACCTCGAACCTCGGCTCGTCGGTGATCTCCGACTTCACGCTGAGCGAGGACGAGCGCCGCGAAGAGGTGATGGCGACGGTCCGCTCGCACTTCAAGCCGGAGTTCCTGAACCGTCTCGACGACATCGTGGTGTTCCACGCGCTGACCGCGCAGGACCTGGCGGCCATCGTGGACATCCAGCTCGGCCGGCTGCGCACGCGGCTGGCCGACCGGCGGCTCGCCCTCGAGGTCAGCGACGCCGCGGTGCACTGGCTGGGCGAGCACGGCTTCGACCCGGTCTACGGCGCCCGGCCGCTTCGCCGGCTGGTCCAGTCGGCGATCGGCGACTCGCTGGCCAAGGCGCTGCTGGCCGGTGAGATCACCGACGGCGACACGGTGCTGGTCGACCTGGGCGACGAGAAGGACCACCTGGCCGTCAAGCGGGCATAGCAGCGAGTGACATGGAAAGGGCCCCGGGGTACGAACCCCGGGGCCCTCTCGGTCAGTCCATCGCCTCCCGTTGCCGGTAGGCGTGTGTCATGAGGATGTCGGTGAGGAGATGGTCCCCCTCGTCGGAGAAGATCCTGATCCCGTCCCGGACGAGCTGATATCGCACGTCCTTGTATCGGGTCCTCGTGTCGTCATGGTGAACGACGGTCAGGGTGTCGGCGTGGGGCATGGGACTCACCGGTCCTTTTCAGGTCTGTGGCGGCCGCGGGGTGGTCACGAGCCCTGCCTTTAGCCCGGTCAGGGCGGTGGTGGGGCTGCGGACGGCGCAATCGGAAGTGCTTTCCGACTCGGTCTGCCTGCTCCGGGGCGTTTCTTATGCGCGGGCGGCGACTCGGTCGGGCACGGGTGGCCGCTGGAGGTCTCTGCTGCCAGCTGTGGGCCACGGGATGGAAGTGTAGGGGCCGGGATCGACTGGTGTCGCCCCCTGAACGAGCGACCTTTTCGGGCGAATGTCCTCCATCGTCACCGGATATTGCCATACGGGCACGGTTCGTGTAGCGAGGTCGCGGACATGGCACACGACCGATACCGTGAGTGGATCAACGAGGGGGGATCGTGGCTAATCCGACGTATTCGGCGCCGCCGCCGCACCAGCCGCAGGCGCGTCCCGGCACCGTCACCTTGTCGTCCTACCTGCTGTGGGCCGCCGCCGCGGTTTCGCTGATCGGCGGCATCCTGACGCTCACCACGGTCGGCAAGATGAGTGACGCCCTGTCCGACCTGTTCGCGGGCGGGTCGGCCGCCGGCACGGAGTCGATCATCGTCGGCGCAGCCGTCGCCGGCGTCGTGGTCAACATCCTGGTCGCCGCCGGCTTCGTCATTCTCTCGATCTTCAACAATCGTGGTCGCAACGGCGCCCGGATCACGACCTGGGTGCTCGGCGGGCTGATGCTGTGCTGCAGCGGGTTCGGCCTGGCCGGCACGGCTCTCACGTCGGGGATGAACGCCGGCTCCGGGGGCGGCCCGTCCCAGGAGGAGATCCAGTCCCGCCTCGACGCCGCGCTGCCGTCCTGGTACGAGCCGCTCAGCATGATCCTCACCGTGATCACGCTGCTGTCCATCCTCGGCGCCGTGATCCTGCTGGCGCTGCCGGCGTCGAACGCCTTCTTCCGCAAGCCGGCCGCGGGTGGGTTCGACCCGTCGCTGCCGTACCCGGCGTACCCGGGCCAGCAGCCGCAATATCCCGGCCAGCAGCCGTCCGGCCAGCCGCAGTACCCGACCTACCCGACCACCCAGCAACCGGGCCAGTCGCCGTACCCGCCGTCCGGGCCGGCGCAGTCCGGGCCGCCGTCCTATCCCCAGTCCGGGCCTCCTGCGCAGCAGCCGCCGCAGCCGCCGCCGAGTTCGGACCCGTGGGGTCGGCCGGAGGGTGAGCGGAAGCCGCCGTCGGATCCGACCTCCCAGCCTTGAGTGATCCGGTGCAGCGGTAGGTTCGTCGGCGACGGACCACCTCGGGAGTCTCGATGACCTACGCCGCCGCCCCGCCCGCTCCGCCCGCTGCGCCGGGCGCATCGCGCCGCCCTCTGACGGTGAGCCTCGCCGCCGGGCTGCTCGCGGTGATGGGCCTGGTCGGCCTCGGCTATTCGGTCGCCACGCTCGCCGTCACGCCCGGCGTGGTCGACCGCTTCCGCGACGCGGCCGCGGGCGGAGACGTCGACGGGTACGTGACCGGGGTGTGGATGCTCGCCACCATCGGTGCGGTGCTCGCCGTCGTGCTCTTCGCGCTCTACATCGTGCTGGCGTTGGGCCTGCGCCGGGGCGCTCGCGGGTTCCGCACCGCCACCTGGGTGGTGTGCGGGCTGGGCCTGCTCTTCGGCTGCGGGTCGGCGGCCACGGTCGGCGCGCAGCGCGTCGGCGACGGGGCTCCGGGTACGCCGGGATACGAGCTGTCCGCGGCCTATCCCGGCTCCTGGATCGAGATCAACGTCGCGCTCGCCCTGGCGCAGGCGCTCGGCTACGCGATCGTGGCCGGCTTGCTGATGGGCTCGGGGGACTTCTTCCGGCGGACCGGAGAGGCGACGTCCCGGCCGCAGGCGTATGTCGCATTGCCGACATACGGCGCCCAGCAGGCCTACCCGGCCGCCGCCCCCGCCCAGCCGCCCGCCGGCCCGACCCACCCGGCGGCTCCGGCTTTCCCGTCGGACCCCGGATTCCCGTCCGCGCCGGCGGTGAGCCCCGAGGACCATGCCGCGTGGTCGCGTCCCGAGCCGACGGTGGTGCAGCCGCCGCCCGCCGGAGGGACCACCGAGGGGACCACCGACGGGTCCGGCGGCGGTGACTCGGCGCATCAGTCGAGCTAGTGCGCGTGTCGGCGGTCACCCGACCGGGTACGACCATCGATGGGCGAGGCTCACCCGAACGGGTAGCGTTGAACGCCGAGGATGCGTTGGTTCAGCGCCGACCGGCCGTGTCGAGCCCGGGCATTTAGCCAAGATTTCGGTGACGTATGGCCAAACGTGGATTCGAGAGGCATAGATGCCTCTTCAGCGGTGATTGGCGGCCCGGTCCTGCCAGGGGCCGCGCAACTCGGGCGTTGAGCTGCGTCGATCCCTCACGGATCAACCTAAATCGACACTCAATCAGTAAACAATACTTCCAATATCCGGGTGCAACGTCGATGGTCAATAGTTCCTTTTCCGCCCCGGCGGGGCGGAACGGCCCGGTTTGAAAGTGCCAGTACGCTCGAAAGCAGGGAAGGCGCTACGACCTGCGTAAATTCACCGACGTTCGGTCGTTGCACACAGTCGTGGCGTGCTTTCATCGGGTCCTGAAGGCAGGGGACGGCGACGGTGCCGGCGCAGCACCCAGCCGGTCTTCAGGATGCGGGATGGCGTAGGGCCACCTACGGCAGCGGCGCCGTACGGATCGACGAATCGACAATGTGAAGCGTCTCACTCCGAGGTGGCGGATCGAGCGCTTGACGAAGTTGGACAGCGACCAAGCGGCGACTGAGGCGTTGCAGGAGGCAGAGACCGAAGTCGGTGTCGGAATTGGTGGATCGGTAGTCGATCGGAACCCGTGCGGGCGACGGGCAGTCGAACCGATAGGCCAACCCGGTGATCGACGTCGGCCTTACGGCCCGAAAGTCAGCCGGTTCGTTCCTGCATACATGCAGGAGAATCGATGCAGTTGGTGGAAGGATGGAGATCGTGGGAACTGCGTTGGCGGAAATGACAATGCCTCAAATCTCGCCGCTTGCGGGCGAGCCAATTGAACGAGCCGATGCCGAGCGTCTGGCGGGAGTGCTTAAGGCACTCGCCGACCCGGCCCGGCTGCGGCTGCTGAGCCTCATCCAGTCCGCGACGGATGGCGAGGCTTGCGTGTGCGACCTGACGGCCCCTCTGGGCCTCTCGCAGCCCACGGTGAGCCACCACCTCCGGATCCTCACGGAGGCCGGCCTCCTCGAGCGTGAGAAGCGCGGTGTGTGGGCGTACTACCGCCTCGTGCCGACGGCGATCGCGACGATTGCCGACTTGCTGACCCCGCCGCGGAAGCGGGCCACCAAGAAGGCGCGCTGACCAGCGGACAGCGCCCGCCTGGCGTCACCACGTCAGAGGCGTGACGCCAGGCCCGAGGACACAGGTCTGGAGTTGATCGGGTGAACTACGTCCCCGGCGATCTGCGCGATCAGCTCGCGCACGTGGGATACGACGTGGTCCAAGCCGGTCTGGTCTGTGGATCGGGTGGCAATCTGTCCGCCCGGATCCCGGACGAGGACGCCTGCTGGGTCACCGCACGCGGTGCCTGGCTGGACCGGCTCAGCCGCACCACCTTCGCGGCGGTACGCATCGCCGACGGCTCGCCCGCAGTCGTCGGCCAGGCTCCGGTGTCCGCGATGCCCGCATCGCGCACCGAGCCGACCAGCGAGCTCGCGCTGCATCTGGCTCTCTATCGCGCCAGAGAGGACGTCAACGCGATCGTCCATCTGCACCCGCAGACGGCGTTGCTGCTCGACGCCCTCGGTGAGCACATCCGCATCGTCACCACCGACCACGCCTTCTACCTGAGGCGGGTGTCGACGGTGCCGTTCCGGGTGCCCGGCAGCACCGAGCTGGCCGCACTGACCGCGGCGATGGCCGCCGACGGCACCGACTGCCTGGTGCTCAGCCAGCACGGCTGCGTGGTCATGGCGGACACCGTCGAGCTGGCGCACAAACGGGCGCGCAACCTCGAGGAGGCCGCGCTGCTCACCTATCGTGCGCTCACCGCCGGCCGGCTCGAGGGCCTGCGGGAGTGCCCGGAGGAGTTCCTGGACCGTCTCCACTCGTCAGAGGTCGTCACCGTCTGACGCGATCCCCATGGAGAACGCCCACCCTCGCGGTGGGCGTTCTCTATTTCAGTGCCGCCGGTGCTCCTCGATCTCCTCCTAGACCGCGTGCGCGATG
>NZ_JBFAZH010000137.1:0-10858 GCF_040681735.1 Actinoplanes sp. NPDC051633
GCGATGCGCGACATCGCACTGTCCTCGCAGGAGCGCCTCGCCGCCGGCGTCTCCCCGGCCGTGCGGGCCGAGCTGGCGGCGCGGCCGCTTCGTGACTTCGTCACCCCGAGCCCCGACCACCCTTGGCTGGTGGAGCGGGAACGCGCGCTCTACGGCGCCTGGTACGAGATGTTCCCCCGCACCGAGGGCGCGACACAGGACCCGGTCACCGGCCGGTGGACCACGGGCACCTTCGCCACCGCGGCCCGGCGACTGCCCGCCATCGCGGCGATGGGGTTCGACGTCGTCTATCTCACGCCGATCCACCCCATCGGCACGACGAACCGCAAGGGCCGCAACAACTCCCTGCGGGCACAGGAGGGTGACCCCGGATCGCCGTACGGCATCGGATCCGCGGCCGGCGGCCACGACGCCGTGCACCCGGATCTCGGCGGCTTCGACGCGTTCGACGCCTTCGTCGCCGCGGCCGCCGAGCATCGCCTCGAGATCGCCATCGATCTCGCGCTGAACGCCTCACCGGATCACCCGTGGGTGACCACACGCCCGGAGTTCTTCACCACCCGCGCCGACGGCTCGATCGCCTTCGCGGAGAACGCGCCGAAGAAGTACCAGGACATCTACACGTTCAACTTCGACAACGACCCCGATGGCATCTACGCCGAACTGCGCCGCGTCGTCCAGGTGTGGATCGATCACGGCATCCGGATCTTCCGCGTCGACAACCCGCACACCAAGCCCGTCGAGTTCTGGGAGTGGCTCATCGGCGACGTCGGCCGCGACCATCCCGACGTCATCTGGCTCGCGGAGGCGTTCACGCGGCCGGCGATGATGCACATGCTGGCCAAGGTCGGCTTCCAGCAGTCGTACACGTACTACGCGTGGCGCCACACCCGGGCGGAACTGGTCGAATACCTGACCGAGCTGGCCGGGCCCGCCGCGGCCTACATGCGGCCCAGCTTCTGGCCGACCACGCACGACATCCTGACCTCGTTCATGCAGCGCGGCGGCCCGACGGCCTGGAAGATGCGCGCCGCCCTCGCCGCGACGCTGGTGCCCACGTACGGCATCTACGCCGGCTACGAGCTGATCGAGGACCAGGCCCGGCCCGGTGCCGAGGAACAGCTGGACAACGAGAAATACCAGTTCAAGGATCGGCGCTGGGCCGACTACGAGCCCGGTGGGCCGGGGGAGGACCGGTCCATCGCGGGGTATCTCACGACGGTCAACGAGATCCGCCGGGCGCATCCCGCGCTGCATCGGCTGCGCAACCTGCGCTTCCACACCGCCGACGACGACGAGATCCTCGTCTTCTCCAAAGCGCGCGCGTTGCACGACCGGCTGGACGTCATCCTCGTCGTCGCCAACCTCGACCCGCACCGGACCCGGGACACCTGGGTGCACCTCGACATGCCCGCCCTCGGGCTGCAATGGCACGACGGGTTCGTCGCCCACGACCTGATCACCGGGCAGCACTTCAACTGGGGCGAGCACAACTTCGTCCGCCTCGGCCCCGGCACCGAGCCGGTGCACATCATCAGCGTCCAGCCGCACTGACACCGCGTATCAACCACGTTCGTGGCTCTAGCTACGTGGACCGTTAGCCCGCGACGCTGCCCACCGCCGCGTGCGGCGACCGCGGCGGCGTGGTGGCCGGCTGGGTCGTGTCCAGCCGGACGGCCGGCGAGCGCACCAGGCCCAGCTGAACCGCCTGCCGGCGGGTGCACGCGTCCACCACCCAGTCGAGCAGGATGCGGAACCGGTTCGCCGGCATCGCCAGCAGGTGGTAGCCGCGAGTGGCGACCTTGGCGGCAAACCCGGTCAGGGGTACGCCCAGCGGGTCGGCAACCGCCTTCATGCCGCTGAGGTCCACGACCAGTCCGAGGTCACGATGCCGGTACGGGCGCTCGGAACCGTGCCCGAGCGAGGCGGCCACATTCCGCGCGACGGCCTTCCCCTGCCGCTCGGCGTGCTGCGCGGTCATCGCCGTCAGCTCGCCGGGCCGGGTGAGATCTGGCACCGCGGCCACGTCGCCGCATGCGAAGACGTCCGGATGCCCGGGCACGCGGAGGTACTCGTCGACGCGTACCCGTCCCTCCACCGCGGCCAGCCCGAGAGCGTCGACCAGGGGTTCCGGGCGTACCCCGACGGTCCAGACGACGGTCCTGGTCGGCACGAACCGGCCGTCGGTGAGGCGGACGCCTCCCGTCGTCGCCTCCGACACCGACGTGCCGGTGCGGATCTCCACCCCGCGACGCCCCAGTGTGCGGGCGGCCGATCTCGATAAGCGCGGTCGGAGCTCGGGAAGCACCCGGGACGCACGGTCCAGCAGCAGCCAGCGCACCGGCGTGTCCCGCAGCGCCGGCCGGCGGCGCAGGAGGCTGCGCGTCAGCAGATGCCCGGCCGCGGCGACCTCGGTTCCGGTGTAGCCGGCACCGACCACGACGAACGTCAGCCGCGCCGCCCGCTCCTCCGCATCCTCCGTGGAGGCGGCCAGTTCCACCTGCCGGATGACGTGGTCGCGCAGATACAGGGCCTCGGGGATGCTGCGGAAGCCGTGGGCGTGGTCCGCGATGCCCGGCACCGGGAGCACCTTGTTGACGCTGCCCGCCGTCACGACGAGTCGATCGTAGGTGACAGCGCCGGCGCGGCCCTCCGGATCGATGTGGTGCACGGTCCGGGTGGCGAGGTCGATGCGGTCCACGTACCCCAGTTGCAGCCGTACGCCCGGCAGCGTCGCGGTCAGCGAGACGGCCAGCCGGCGGGGATCCAGCACCCCGCCGGCGACCTCCGGCAGCAGCGGCAGGTAGAGGAAGTAGTCGGTCGGATTGATGAGTACGATCTCGGCTTCTGCACCGAGCGTGCGGTGCAGCGCCTGCGCTGCCCGGTAGCCGGCGAACCCGGCGCCGACGATCACGACACGTGCCACGGCTTGGTCTCCTTCGACGTCTCTTGCAACCAGTTCCAGGCAACCAGTGCGGCACAGTCAGCCACTTCCCTCGATGTCGCCAACCGGGTCCCTCCCACGGGGGAGCCGTTCGCTTCTGGCGGCGCGGAACCGGAGGTGAGGCGGTGGCGTCAAAGGGGCGTGAAGGCAATCCGGGGTGGGTTCGTGATCGCCGTGATCCTGCTGGCCGCGGGCGGGTGCGGCGGCGAGGACCCGGAGCCGTTGTGCCCGGTTGACCGGATGGGCATCACTGCCGGCATGGACGGCGTCCGCCTCACGAATCAGTCGGGGGCGGCGTGCCGTTTCAGGGGCACGTTCCCGGTGACCATGCAGGTGCGGCTGGAGGGGGCGGCGCCGCCCGCCGCCAAGGGAGTGCTGCCGGCAGCGGGGACGTACGTGCAGCCCTACATCGCGGGAGCCGCGGCGGCCTGCCCGCCGCCGCCCCAGGACACGCCCCAGACGGTTCCGGCGTCAGTCGAGGGAGTCACGGTCACCGCGGTCACCCGGGGGACCGATGCCTACTTCATGGCCGCCTGCATGTCATTCAGCGCCGGCGTCCCGCGTATCGAAGGATGAGAGATCTCGTAGTTAAGAGGCAAGCCTCTGGGTGATCTCTGTCCTGAGGCGAAATGTTTGGTCCGCCATCACGTCGGCCAGGCAGGACAGGGCAAAAGCGAGCGGCCATGACGCTTTGACCCCGATATCGTGGGGAATCATGGTGAACGGCGCATCGGGATCCCACTGATCCATGGGGGTGAACCGTACGCTGCTGACCATCTCGATGTACGGCCGCTCGCCGCGGCTGACCTTTCGAGCCTCGACCTCCTCGCTGGCCGCGGACAACAGGGTCACGGCAGCAAACTCCGGCATCGCTCCGCGGGTGAACCAGCGGGCATGTCCGAGCACCTCGCTGTCCTGCACTTCTGTGGTCAGCACTCCACATTCCTCGCGGAGTTCACGCACAGCGCCGTGAACGATGACGTCCCGTAGTTGTCCTCGTCCACTCGGCGGGAGGTCTTGCTGCTCGAGTGCGCCGGATCCGGACGGGGGGTACAGCTCAGGGCTGCCGACGTTGTGCTTGGTTTGGAATGGGAGCAACAACTTGCCGTCGGAGGTGATCGCCAGTGTAGAAACACCGATGGTGTTCGCGAGCCAACTGTCGGCGAAGGCTCGAAGGCGGCCCTTCCGGTTCACGAACAGGTTTCGCCCGTACATCCGCGCGCCGAAGCCGACTTCACGTACGTCATATCCGGACAATATGTTCGTACATACGAAGTCGTAGTAAGTGACGCGTTTCAATCGCACCACATCGACTCCGCCGGCCGTCGGCAGGTCCGACGCAAGTCCGACCACGCTCCCGTTATGCAGCGTTGACCTGCGCATCTGTCGGGCCAGGAACGGCAGTGCCCATTTCGCCAACTCGTCTCGCAGGACGAAGTCTCCTTGGTCGACTTCGGCTTTCAAGGAGCCTTGACGCAGCCGCCGGCTTTCATCGATCAATGCCACGCCCACGTTGCCGCTGGTCCTCAACATTCGGCCACGGCCGCCTTCGCTTTGGACAAGGTCGGCGTAGTCGTCACCCGATCGCGGCTGGAACACCAGGGCCTTGGTGCGTTTGTGCACGGTGCGGACCTCGAAGAACGCAACCGTGGCACCCGTCGCCGCCGCCAAGGCACTGATCAGCTTGGGTACCTGCGTCAATGCAGTGGCAACGCTGAAGCCGGCAAGGATCACGCCGGTCGCCGTGACGCGATACTGCCACGCCATCTGCCGCCCGACGTCCAGCGTCGTCCTCATCCGCGTGATCCACCCCGCCACCGCGAACCACCCTCCAAAGTGGGGTTGCTCCGGCCACAGTGAAGCACAGGGTCGATGCGCCGACGCGTGCGCCGGCCGCGGACCCGCCCGCCATCCGCGCTTCCAACCGCGCCCGGGCGCGGAGCAGGCATAGCCCAGGTGTGCAAACGTATGACCGCATCGAGCCGGGTACTGTTGCAGGATGGCTCCCGAGCCCAAGCAACCACCGGAGGCGGCTCGCCCCGTCGTGACCATGCGCGACATCGCCGCGGCGGCGGCCGTGTCGCAGAGCACCGTCTCCCGGGTGCTGAGCGGCGCGGAGACCCGGGTGCCGATCGCCGAGCGGACGCGCGAGCGCGTGATCGAGGCTTCCCGGCAGCTCGGCTACCGGCCCAACCCGCTGGCCCGCGGCCTGCGCGGCGCCTCCACGAACCTCATCGGCGCGGTGGTCCGTGACTTCAGCGACCCGTTCTTCGCCGAGGCCATCGAGGCCCTGGTCAAGGAAACGATGGCGCACGGGTACAACGTCGTCCTCGGCCACATCCACCCACGGCTCGAGGAGGCGATTCCGCTCACCTCGGTCCTCGAGACCCGGCACACCGACGCCGTCATCCTGCTGGGCGACCTGCGGGTCCACCCCCAGCTGCTGGCCGACCTGCGCGGCTCGCAGGTGCCGGTGATCGGGTTGTGGCAGGGCACCGGGCAGCTCGAGTTCCCGAGCGCCGACACCGACGACCGCGCCGGGATCCGTGCCGGGCTGCACCACCTCGCCGACCTCGGCCACCGCCGGATCGCGTTCGTCAGCGCGGAGCTGCCCGGCGAGTTCTGGGTCCGCGAGGTCGCGTACACCGACTTCATGCGCGAGCGGTTCGACGGCGTTCCCGCAGACTACGTGCAACGCTGCCCCAACACCCTGGCCGGCGGCGACGCAGCCCTGCGCCGGCTGATGGCGCTGCCCGAACCACCGACGGCGGTCGCCACCTCGACCGACCTCCTCGCCGTCGGCGTTCTCCACGCGGCGCACAGCCTCGGAGCGACCGTGCCGGAGCACCTGTCGGTCGTCGGATTCGACGACATCCTGATCTCCAGCCACACCGTGCCCGCCCTGACCACGTCCCGGATGCCGACGGCAAAGCTGGTGAGTTACGCCGTCGACCTCGCGGTCAGCCTCTCCCGTGACCCCGAGGCCTCGCGTGAGCCGAGCCTGCAGATCTTCGAGCCCGACCTCGTCGTCCGCGACTCGACGGCCCGTCCCTACCGCGGCTAGGACAGACCCAGGGCGTGATCCCCGGACACGGCCTGGCGGGGCAGCCACACGCGCATGCCGCCGTCGCCGCGGTTGCCCCATGTGTAGTAGGGAATCGCCGGCACCGTCGTGCGGGACCCGGCGACGGCCGCCGGCACGTCGATGCCGACAACGCCGTCGCCCAGGTCGGGCCGGGGCGTTGCGGCCACCACACCGTCCGGGTCGTAGCGCACGTCCTCGAGTGTTTCCCCGTCGGGCAGATCGGCCGACTCGATGCAGTAGACGATCGGTCCTCGCTCGAAGGCCACGCAGCCACGAACCGCGTCGACACGTGGGTGCGGCTCGATCAGGCGCACGGGGAGTTCGAGATCGAGGACGACGCGGTCGCCCGCCCGCCAGGTGCGGCTGCGGGTCGCGTAGCCGGCGGTGACCGCCTCCGCCGGGCCGTCGCCGACCGTCAGCGTCGCCGAGCGGCACCAGCCGGGCACACGTAGCGACAACGCCCAGGGGCGGTCCGGCGCCCGGACGACGGTGACGACGATCCGGCCGGCCCAGGGGTAGCCGGTCGCGATGGTCAACTCCACATCGGACGACTGGAAGCCCGCGTCGGCGTACTGATGCACCTGCACGCCGGTGTCGTCACTCGTGAGCACGTACTGCCGCCAGGTGCTGAGCATCCGCATGAGGTTGGGCGGGCAGCAGGCGCAGGCTTGCCACGGCGCCCGCCGGCCGTCGGCGGCGGTGTCGGAGCTGCGATGTGTCCGCCGCTGCAGCGGGTTGACGTAGAAGAACTCCGTGCCCGACCGGGACAGGCTGGGAAGCACACCGTTGAACATCACGCGCTCGATGTCGTCGGCATAACCGGATTCACCGGTGGCCAGCAGCAGGCGCCAGCCGAGCATGACCTCGGCGATGGAGGCGCAGGTTTCCGCGTACGCCCGATCCGGCGGCAACTCGTACGGGTCGCCGAAGGCCTCGTCGCGGTGCCGGCTGCCCACGCTGCCGGTGAGGTAACGCCGGGTCCGGACCATGTCGTCCCACCGGCGCCGCACCGCGGGCCAGCAGGCCCTCGTCGTCGCGTTCGACGGCGACGTCGACCGCGCCGCAGTCGAGGTAGAGCTGGCGCACGCTGTGGCCGGCGACCTCGGCCGCCTCCCGGACGGGCAGATGGTCCTGCCAGTATGTCGGGCCGAAACGGCCCTCGCCGATGATGCCGTGGCCGCGCAGGTCGAGCATTCGTGCGGCGGACGCCAGGTGCGACTGGTCGCCGGTCACCCGGGTCAGCTCGACGAGTGCCATCTCGATCTCCGGGTGCCCGTCGATTTGGTGGCCGGGCGAGCCGAGCGCCCGATCGGCGTGCGCGACGGCACGCAGCGCGATGTCGAGGAGCCGGTCGTCGCCGAGCGCGCGGTGCCACGCGACGGCGGCCTGCACCAGGTGGCCGAGGCAGTAGAGCTCGTGACCCCACGCCAGGTCGGCGTACTGCCGGCCGCCGAGCACGGTCACGAAGCTGTTGAGGTAACCGTCCTGGCGCTGGGCGCGGGCCACGATGCCGATCGCCTCGTCCGCGGCGGCGCGCAACCCGGCGTCGTCGTCGCGGCCGAGCTCCCAACCGACCGCCTCCAGCCACTTGTAGACGTCGGAGTCGAGGAACGGCAGCACGGCCCCACTCGTGTCGCCGGCGGCCCGGTAGTCTCCGGCGTCTCCCGCCCCCGCCGCGAGCCGAAGGTTGTTCAGTGTGCCGGTCGCGCGGAGCCGGTCGAAGCCGTGCGGGATCGTCCGCTCCCGGTTGATCCGCAGCCGGTCGGCCCAGAACCCACTGTGGATGGTGACGTCTGCGGCGCCGGCCGGTCGGAGTGCCGTCCTGGCGCCCGCCGACGGGCGGACGCAAGCCTCGTGTTCGATCCGATCCGTGATCATTTGACTGCTCCGCTCATCAGACCCGAAACATAGAAGCGCTGGAGAAGGAGGTAGAACGCGACGCAGGGGATGATCGAGATGGTGATGCCCGCCTGCAGCATCCCCCAGTCGGTGCCGCCCAGGCTGGTCTCCGTGCGTGCCGCGGCCAGCACCAGCGGGAGGGTGAAGGACGAGCCCTTGCTCATCATCACGAGAGCGCCGAGGAACTCGTTCCACGACATGATGAACGCGAACAGCGCAACGGTGACGATTGCCGGCTTCGTCGCGGGCACGAAGATCCGGCGGAGCGCCTGCAGCGACGAGGCGCCGTCCATGATGGCCGCTTCCTCGAGCTCGCGGGGCACCGCGGCGAAGCTGTTGCGCAGCACGTACAGGCTGAACGGCAGCTGAATCGCGGTGTGCACCACCGCCAGACCGACGAGCTTGTTGGTCAGGCCCAGCTCGGCGAACATCAGGAACATCGGCGTCAGCAGCGCCTGGTACGGCACGATCAGCGCGAGGAGCAGCACCACGAAGATGAACTCCTTGACCGGCACCGAGAACCGGGCCAGTGCGTACGCGGCCGGCACGGTCAGCAGCAGCGTGAACACGATCGTGAGCGCCGCCGTGCCCAAGCTGTTGAGCAGGTACGTGGGCAGCCCTTCCTGGTATGTCCAGAGCCGTTGGTAGCTGTCGAGGCTGAACACGTCGGGCACGTACGTGGGCGGCGACGCGGCCGCTTCCGCGGTCGGCTTCACCGAAGCGAGCATCGACGCGACCAGCGGCAGCAGCATGATCGTGCACAGCGCGACGCAGAGCGCGCCGACCAGGTAGCGGGTACGTCCGGCGCGGTCCCGCCGGCGCTCGGCACGGAGGGTGGTCGCGCCGCGGCCGGTCCTCAGGCGGTCCGGGGCCCGTGTCGCGCTCATGAGTGACTCCGCCGGGCCACGAGCAACTGGACGACCGTGAAGGCGAGAATCGTGAGCGCCAGCACCATCGACAGGGCCGCGCCGTATCCCAGCTTGAGATACGGGAATGAGTTGAGATAGACGAAGAAGACGGAGGTGGCCGTCTCGTTCTGCGGCTGGCCCGCGGTCATGATGTAGAACTGGTCGAACGCCAGCAGCGACCCGATCACGCTCAGCAGGGTGACCAGCAGCACCGTTCGCAACGTGAGCGGGAGCAGGACCCGGGTCACGCGCTGCCGGTAGGTTGCGCCGTCGACCATGCTCGCCTCCGTGACCTCGGACGGAACCGCCTGGATGGCGCCGACGAACAGCACCATGCCGAAGCCGATCACCTTCCACACCACCGAGACGATGATGGCCAGGTTGGAACGGTCGGCATCGACGCCCAGCCACACGATCGGTGAATCGATCAGGCCCCCATCCATCAGCACCTTGTTGACGAACCCGAAGTCGGTGCTGAACAGCCAGTACCACAGCAGGCTCGAGACGCCGAGCCCGATGACGACCGGCGTGAACACCACCGTCCGGGTGATCCGCCGCAGCGGGGAGTTGGACACGGTCAGCAGCGCGAGCAGGTAGCCGCCGACGATGAGGATCGGCGTGATGATCAGGGTGTATTTGAAGGTGAAGCCGAGCGACACCCAGAACTGCCGGTCCTCGAACGCCTGCCGATAGTTGTCGAGCCCGACCCAGCGCGGCGGCGAGATGAGCGACCAGTTGTGGAAGGACATCCAGACCATCCGCCCGAGCGGGTAGACGGTGAAGGTGAGGACGAACAGCAACGCCGGGCTGAGATAGGCCAGTCCGAGCCATCGGCTCCGTGTGTGCCGGCGCACCGCCGTCCTCCCTTCGTTCCGCTCCCGGCCCTTCTCGCTCAACCTTGAGCAGCGATCTTCTTCATCGCGGTCTTGGCGTCGGCGATGATGGTGTCCAGGCTCTCGTCGGTGTAGTACGCCCGTTGCAGCATCTGCAGCCACGGACCCTGCGGCGAGTTGATCTGCTCGAAGAAGGTCAGGGTGTACGGCGTCCGTCCGATCTCGAGCGCCTTGGCGACGTCCTGCACCAGGGGCTCGGCCTGGAAATACTTGTTGTCGACCATGTCGGTGCGCGTGGTGAGGTTCAGCGCCTTGGCGTACACCTCGACCTGCACCTCGTCGGACAGCAGGAACTTCATGAAGTTGACCGCGTCGGCCACCCGTTTGCTGCCCTTGGGCACGACGACGAGGTCGCCGCCGATGAAGGAGGCGGTCGAGCCGGCCGTGACGCCGGGAAGCGGGGCGATGCCGAACTTCATCTTCGGGTTCTGCTGCCGGGCCAGCGTGATGTTGAAGTTGCCGGTGCCCATCATGCCGACCTTGCCGGACCCGAACTGCAGGTGGAAGGTCTCACCGTTCTCGGCCCGGTCGCCCGCGTGGACGTTGCCGGCTTTGACCATGTCGCGAGCGAACTGCAGCACCTGCTTGACGCCGTCGCCGGTCAGCGGCTCGTCGCCGGCGTTGACCGCCTCGATCTTCGCGCCGGACGCCCACATCAGCGGGCCGACGGTGAAGATGTTGCAGCCGGCGCAGTTGCCGGGCAGGTAGTAACCCTTGACGTCGCCACCCAGTGCGGAGATCTTGCCGGCGTACTCGCTCAGCTCGGCGAGACTCGTCGGCGGCTTCTCCGGGTCGAGGCCGGCCCGGGTGAAGAGATCCTTGTTGTAGAACAGCGCGGACACGTCCGCGTACAGGGGCACGCCGTAGAGCCGCTCCTCGAACGTCGCGACGGTCATGTGGCCCTTGCTCGAGGTCCGGAGCTCCGGCCAGTCCTTGATCCGGCCCGTGAGGTCGACCAGCTGCTGGGCCTTCTCGAACTGCGGTGCGTAGATCAGGTCCATGCCCATGAGGTCGGGCACCTCGCCGGACGCGATGCCCTGGGCGATCTTGCCGACCATCTCGGTGTGCGGGATGTAGGTGAGATTGATCTTGCAGGTGGGATTCTTCGTGTTCCAGGCCGCGACGAGCA
>NZ_JBFAZH010000138.1:0-10847 GCF_040681735.1 Actinoplanes sp. NPDC051633
GCCGAGGAGCACGGCGGCGCGGATCAGGCTGAACGTGGCGACCCACCCGATGAACCGCCGGAACGGCACCCGGGCGAGCCCCGCCGCGAGATACGCCGGGATCGCCGCGAGGTCGACCGCCTTCGCGCCGGCGACGACCCGCGGCAGGTTGTCGTGCACCGCGCCGGTGAGCCGCACCCGCCGCCGCTCGGTCAGCCCCAGCCGGCGCAGCAGCCGCCCGACCCGCGGCCGCCGGCCGAACCGGCCGAGCACGTAGAGCGCGCTGTCCGCGGTCACGTCGGCCACCACGACGATCAGCAGAATCGGCCAGAACGCCGCGATCCCGGCGCCCACCAGCGACCCGGCCAGCACCGTGGCGGCCGGCCCTTCGGCCACCACCAGCGGTCCCAGGAGGGTGTACGGGTGGTCCACGACCGTGGCCCACAGCGTCTGCACGACATCCATGGCGGTGACTCTGGGGGTGCGGCACCGGCCCGCGAATCACTCCGCGGTATCCGGCCGGATAACCCCGCGGTATGACGTCGAGGCGCCGAACCCCTAGGTACCGTTCGGATCGTGGTGGAGATGAGGATGCGACGGCCGTCGCCCACGCTGCTCTGGTGGTTCGCCGCCGGGACGCTGGGCGTGGCCGTGCTCGTGGTGTCGGTGCCGATCGCCGCGTCGGCGTATGACGTGCCGCTCGTCATCGCGTTCGTCGCCGCCACCGCGCAGGGCGCCGCGCTGCCGCTGAGCCTGAGCCGGCCGGTCGAGGCGACGCTGCTGCAGTTCGCCGGGGTCGCCACCTTCGCGATCGCGATGCCGGCCAACCCCGACATGACCTGGCCGCTGACCATCCCCGGGCTGATCGCGCTGAGCCTGCACGTCGGGCTGGTCGCCGCCCGGCACAGCTGGCGGGCGGGCGCGCTCGCCTGGTGGGCGAGCGTGCTGGTGACGATCCTGGTGGCGGTGCTCGATCCGAGCGGCCGCGGGGTGGACGACGGCGACGTGACGCTGATCGTCTACGCCACCGACTCGGCGCTGGTGGTGATCGCGGCGATGGTGATCCGGCACTGGTCGGGGATCCGCCGGCAGCTGGCCGAGGCGCGGCGGGACATCGCGGTGGAGCAGAGCCAGCGGGCGGTGGCCGAGGAGCGCACCCGGATCGCCCGCGAGCTGCACGACGTGGTGGCGCACAGCATGTCGGTGATCCACATGCAGGCGACCTCGGCCTCGTACCGGCTGAAGAACGCCGACGAGGAGTCCAAGCAGGAGTTCACGCGGATCGCGGCCGGGGCACGCTCGGCGATGCGGGAGATGCGCCAGCTGCTGTCGGTGCTGCGCGACGAGCAGGCCGACGCGTCGCTGGCGCCGGTGCCCGGCCTCGATCGGGTGCCGGAGCTGGTCGAGTCGACCAGGGCGGCAGGGGTGCCGGTGGACCTCGAGATGGAGCTCGGGACGGGTACGGTGACCGGCCTGCCGGACACGATCGGCACGGGGGCGTACCGGATCGTGCAGGAGTCGTTGAGCAACGTGATCCGGCACGCGCCGGGAGCGCGTACCCTCGTGGTCATCGATCTTGCGGACGGCATGCTGAAGCTGTCGGTGTGCAATGACGCCGCGCCGACCCCGTCGGTGGAGAGCTCGCCGGGCGGGCACGGGCTGCACGGCATGCGGGAGCGGGTGCGGCTGCTCGGCGGCACGCTCGAGACCGGCCCTCGTCCCGAGGGTGGCTATCGGGTGGCAGCACGGCTGCCGGTGGGGGGTGCCGCGTGATCCGGATCCTGGTCGTGGACGACCAGACGATGATCCGGGTGGGGATCCGGGCGATCCTCGACTCGCAGGACGACATGACGGTGGTGGGCGAGGCGGAGAACGGGCGCGCGGGCGTCGAGAAATACCGGACCCTGCGGCCCGACGTGGTGCTGATGGACGTGCGGATGCCGGTGCTGGACGGGCTGGCCGCGACGGCCGAGCTGCTCGGTCCGTCGCGCGTCGAGGGGCACGAGCCCAAGGTGCTGATGCTGACGACCTTCGATCTGGACGACTACATCTACGAGGCGTTGCGGGCGGGGGCCAGCGGCTTCCTGCTCAAGGACAGCGAGCCGGAGGAGCTGCTGCACGCGGTGCGGGTGGTGGCGGCCGGCGAGGCGCTGCTGGCGCCGAGCGTGACGAGGCGCCTGATCGAGAACTTCGTGGCGGCGCGGCCCCGCCCGCCGTCCGGGTCGACGGCGCTGAACGGCCTGACCGACCGCGAGCGCGAGGTGCTCCGGCTGATCGCCCTGGGCCTGTCCAACGCCGAGATCGCGGCCGGCCTGTTCATCGCCGAGCAGACCACGAAGACCCACGTGAGCCGCATCCTGCAGAAGCTGGGCTTGCGGGACCGGGTCCAGGCCGTGGTCTTCGGATACGAGTCGGGCCTGGTCACACCGGGCGCCAACCGCTGAGCACGTACGTGCGCATGGCATGAGATGCGCGCGTTCGCACACACCGCGCCGAGGCGACGGTCCGATGTGGTCTGAGTTTTTGCTTGATTGACGTCGGGCAATTGTTGTCGATCATCGATCGCGGTACGGTCATCGCGGCACCCACGGGGGGCGCTGAACAGACACCTACAAGGCTGTCGCGAGCGCGGGACGGTCCACTTCTGCTGCACTCTTCGCTCACGACGGATCAGTCATTGGCGTGTGCCGTTCTCCACCTGGACGGCGCGCTATTCGTCGTGCCCGAGGGGTGCTTCACATGTCTCGCCGTCTTGTTTTCCGGTCTCTCGCCGCCACTTCCGCACTGAGCCTGATGCTCGCCGGGTCGCCCGCTCTGGCGCGTACCCCCGGGGAGCCGGCGCCCGCACCCGCGGCGTCCGTGCTGAGGCCGCCGCCGGTCACCGGCCGGCAGGTCCCGGCCACCCCGCCCGGCCCGGAGGGCGTCCTCCCGTTCCAGCCGCAGCGCATCGCGGCCACCGCGATGCCGCCGGCCGAACGCACCGGCGAGCTCGTCGCCAAACGCACGGCGACCACCAAGTACTTCCGGCTGGCCGACGGGCGGGTGCAGGCCGAGGTCGGCAACGACCAGGTGCACTACCGCGACCGGGCCGGCGCATGGCAGGAGATCGACACCGACGTGACGCCCGGCGCGGTTGCCGGGTATCCGTTCGAGGTTGCGAAGAACACGTTCGGCAGCCGGTTCGGCGACCGATCCGACCGCCTGGTCCGGTACGACCAGGGCGGCCGCGGCGTCTCCATGGGCCTGGACGGCGCCGCCCGCACGCTGCGGCCGAAGGCTGCCGGGCGCACCGTCACCTACCCCGGCGCGGCCGCCGGGGCCGACGTGGTCTACGAGGTCACGTCCACCGCGGTCAAGGAGAGCATCGTCCTCGCCAAGCCACCCACCGGCGCCGCCAGCTGGCGATTCGTGCTCGGGCTCGACGGCGTGCGCGCGGTGCCCCGGGCCGACGGCTCAGTGGCGTTCCACGCCGCCGGCAGCGAGGGCCCGCCGCTGTTCTACCTGCCCAAGCCCTTCATGTACGACAGCGCCGACGCGCCGTCCTCGCCCAACGGCAAGACCTGGAGCAACGCCGTCACCCAGAAAGTCAGTGTCGAGGGTGGACGGACGATCCTGACGGTCACCGCCGACCCGGCCTGGCTCGCGGCGAAGGAGCGGGTCTACCCGGTCACCGTCGACCCGACCATCAAGGTCCAGCCCACGCTCGGCAAGGCGCAGGACGTGATGATCAATGAGTCGGCGCCGACGACGAACTTCGACAACGTCTGGAAGCTGTCCGCCGGCGCGACCGCGACCGAGCGGGCCCGCGCGCTGACCCGATTCGACCTGTCGGCCGTGCCGCGCAACACCGCGCTCGACTCGGCGCAGCTCCAGCTCTACTACGATCAGGTCCTCGGCGGCGAGGCGGCCGTCGACACCTCGCAGACCATCGAGGCGCGCCGCGTCACGGCCGACTGGAACGAGACCACGGCCACCTGGAACTCGATGGCCGCCAACGCCGCCGAGGTCGGGCAGAACGTCGACCGCGTCGACGACACGTACCCGAACCGCACCTCCCGCGTCGGCTCCTGGCTGCCCGGCTCCACCGGCGACAGTAACCAGGGCATCGACGGCACCTACGTCTACAACAGCGACGCGACGACCGGGCAGAGCTTCACCTGGGTGCCGCGGCTGACCGAGTCCGGCGTCTACGAGGTCCAGGTCCACTACGTCCCGGGCAGCAACCGGGCCACGAACGCGCCGTACACGGTCCACCACGCCGGCGGCACCACCACGAAGATCGTCAACCAGACCACCGGCTCCGGCAACGGCACCTGGGTCCCGATCGACAGCTACCAGTTCAACGCCGGCACCACCCACAAGGTCGTGCTGGGCGACGTCGCGAACAAGGTCGTCGTGGCCGACGCCGTCCGCCTCGTCAAGCGCGGCGAGGCGGTCAAGGCGCCGAGCAAGACCAACGCCTGGCACTCGTTCAGCGTGCGGTCGGTCGTGCAGGCCTGGCTCGACGGCACCGCACCCAACTACGGCTTCATGGTCAAGATCAAGGACGAGACCCTGAAGACCGGCGGACCGCGGTACGAGGCCGGTGATTTCTCGTACGGCGGCGAGGACGACCACGGGCCGAAGCTGCTGCTCACCTGGGGCTCGCCGGGCGTTGCCCTCAATCCGGTGACGACCGTGCGGGCGAACGGCGCGGACCTGTCCTGGGGCGAGTACGCCGACCCGAGCACGTCACCGGACGACGACGTCATCGAATACCAGGTGCACGCGAGCAAGGACCAGAACTTCGTCCCCTCCGCGGCCACCCTGGTCGCGCCGGTGAGCAGGTCAGCGACCAGCTACCGCGACACCCGGGCCACACCGACCGCCGCCAACTCGGCGGAGCCCTATGGCGACCGGCTGTTCTACATGGTGGCCGTGAAGACCCGCGACGGCTCGGTGATCCCGGCGCAGACCGAGATGGTGCACCTGCCCAAGGCGGGCCAGACCGTGAAGTACTTCTCCGACGGCGCGGTGGACAACACGCTCACCAGCGCGAAGCCCGACTCCAACTGGGACAAGCTCGACGACGGCGGCGAGCTCCAGGTCGGCAACAACGGCTCGGTCTATGGGACCAGCCGCGTCGTGCTCAAGTTCCCCGCCCTGACCGGTCTGCCGGCCAAGGCCAAGGTTCTCGACGCCGAGGTCGGCCTGTGGAGCTGGTCGAGCGACGGTGAGGGCGGCGCCCGGTTCCAGGTGCGCGGCCTCACCCGCGACTTCGACGAGACGACCTCGACCTGGAACAGGGCGAGCAGCAGCGCCGCATGGTCCAGCCCCGGCGGCGACGCCGAGGCCACCCCGCGCGGCTCCGTCGGCAACGTCACCGCTGATCCCGGCTGGACCAGCATCAAGGCCGGCGGCCTCGTGCAGAGCTGGGTGGACAACCCGGCCGCGAACAAGGGCGTGCTGGTGCGTCTGGAGAACGAGACCGCTCCCACCCAGCGCGTGCTGTTCCTCTCCGCCGAGGCGGCCGAGCCGACGCTGCGTCCCCGGCTGCGAGTGGTCTACACGACGCCGGAGACGCAGAACACCTACTCTGCCTCGGATACCCCCGGCCGGATGATCCCCGGCGACGAGTACCTCGTGCCGGTGACGATCACCAACACGACGGACAACGTCTGGTCGCCGGCCGACTACGAGCTCTCGTACCGGTGGGAACGCCCGGACGGCACCGACGTCACCACGCCGGACAACCAGAAGCGCACCCCGCTGCCCTCGGCGCAGGCACCGGGCGGCGTCGTCACCGTCACCGCCACCGTCAAGGCACCGGCGAACAGCGGCGACGGCGATCGCCGCGAGGACTACGTCCTCAGGTGGGACGTCCGCAACAAGACCACCGGCCAGTGGCTGTCGCAGAGCGCGAAGATCGACCCGCTGGACCAGGACGTCGCGGTGGAGAACCCCACCTCCGACCAGCTCGGCCTCGAGAAGTTCTACCAGTACACCGGCGGCAGCACCGGCGCCGGCTCGACCATCATGATCAACCAGTTCTCCGGCAACGCGGTCCTCGGCTACAACCCGATCGCGAACCCCAGCCGCGGCGTATCCACGTTCGCGCGGCTGACCTACAACAGCCAGGACGGCTCCGACTCCGGGCTGGGCTACGGCTGGTCGCTGTCCACCTCCAGCACGGTCCGGCTCGGCTCGCCGCTGGAGTTCCAGGGCGATGCGACCTGGCCCGAGCGGGTCGCCATGACCGACGGCGACGGCACCACGCACGTGTTCAAGCTGGACAAGCACGACAGCACCAACCCGGCCGACTGGCGTTACCTGCAACCCGCCGGTGTGCACCTGTACCTGCAGAAGTCCGGCGGCGACTACAGCCGCGCCTGGACCATGACGCGGCCGGACCGCAGCCAGTTCGTCTTCGACTCGCAGGGCTACCAACGCCTCGTGCGAGACCGCAACGGCAACGAGCTGACCTTCACGTACGAGCAGGCGCGCCAGAACGGCCGGACCGTCCAGATCCTCAAGTACCTGACCGATCCGGCCGGCCGGCAGACGCTCACCCTCGACTACTACACGGACAGCTACACCGGTGAGATCGGGCGGCTCAAGTCGCTCACCGACATCAGCGGCCGCCGGATCCAGTTCGCGTACACCGACGACGGTCTCCTCCAGGAGCTGACCGACGGCGCCGGAACCACCGACGCCAAGCTGTTCACCATGACCTACGACGGGCCCGGGTACTCCGGAAACGCCCGGCTGATCCGGGTCGACGACCCGCGGCGCCACGGCACGAAGATCGGCTACCACGAGAGCGACGACCCGTTCCTGTACGGCAAGGTGGCGACGCTCACCGACCGGATGAACAAGATCACCTACGTCGACTACGCGGACCCCGACGGCGCGGCGAGCGCGGGCGTCATCACCACGATGACCGACGCGAAGGGCCGCGCGACCGAGAACGTCATCGATGGGTTCGGCCGGGTCACCCGGATCACCAACGCCAAGAACGAGGCGACGAAGCTCAACTGGGACGCCGACAACAACGTCACCCGGCTGGAGGAGGCCAACGGCGCCGTCTCCACCTGGCGCTTCGACCAGCAGACCGGATTCCCGCTGGAGCTGCGCGACCCGGAGGCGGTCAAGAACAACTGGCCGCCGACCCGGCTCGACTACCGGTACGGCCTCGGCGGCCACACCGCCGAGCTGACGATGAAGGTCACGCCGGAGGGCCGCCGCTGGGACTTCGGGTACGACGCCCTGGGCAACCTGACCTCGGTCACCGACCCCAAGGGCACCGCGACCGACACGACCGGCGACTACACGACGACCTATACCTACGACCCCTTCGGTCAGATGCGCACCGAGACCGACGCCAACGAGCACGTCACGAAGTACGACGCGTACGACGTGGTTGGCTACCCGACGAGCATCACCAACGACCTCGACCAGGTCACGAACTACCGGTACGACTCGCGCGGGGCGGTTCTCGACGTCGTCGACGCGCTGCGCCACAAGTCGGAGTACACCTACGACGTCTACGGCCGCCCGCTCACGAGCAAGGTCCCGAAGGACTCCGCGGCGGGCGTCTACATCGTCACCCCGGCACCGAAGTACGACAAGAACGACAACGTCGAGCAGAAGACGTCGCCGACCGGCGCGATCACCACCGCCGTGTATGACGCCAACGATCGCTCCAGCACCGTCACCGTCCCGAAGGACACGGACACCTCGGCGGCGCGCACCACGAAGTTCGAGTACGACCAAGTCGGCAACATGGTGAAGCAGACCGAGCCGAAGGGCTTCCTCACCCCGGCCGACACGATGGACTTCACCACGGTCTACGTCTACGACGAGCTGAACCGGGTGGTCGAGGCGACCGACGCGCGCAACGGGCGGGTCAGCGTCGTCTACGACAACGCCGGCAACGTGGTCCGCGAGATCGACCAGCGCAAGAACGCCACGGCGGACGCCAACGACTACAACGCCAAGCACACGTACGACCGGAACCACCGGCGGATCACCACCACCGACGCCAAGGGCTTCACCACCAAGGCCGAGTACGACCGCGACGGCAACCAGACGGTCGCCGAGGACCAGGACGGCAACAAGACGTTCACGGCGTACGACGAGCGGTCCGCGGTCAAGGAGCAGCGGGCTCCGCACAAGTCGGTGAACGGGACGGTCACCTACCGCACCACGCGGTTCGAGTACGACGAGGTCGGCAACCAGACCAGGGTGATCAGTCCGCGGGGCGTCGAGACCGAGAACGACGCCGAGGACTTCACCACCGTCACGCTCTACGACGAGCTGAATCGCAAGAGCAAGGTGCAGCAGCCGTTCGACCGAGACGACAGCCGGTTCACCACGCCCGCCACGACGGAATACACGTACACCGAGGTCGGTGATCTGAAGAAGATCTCGGCGCCGCCGTCGCAGAACCAGACCACCCGCAACGACACCACCAACACGTACTTCGACAACGGGTGGGTGCGCACCAGCAAGGACGAGGGCTGGAACATCACCACCACGTACGACTACGACAACAACGGCGCACAGACCTCCCGCAAGCTGACCGGCGCGAGCGGCACGCCGCGGGAGCAGAACTGGACCTACTACCCGGACGGCAAGCAGAAGACGCAGTCCGACAACGGCGCCGGCAGCGGCCAGCCCCGCAAGGACTTCCAGTTCGAGTACGACCCGAACGCGAACCTCACCAAGATGCTCGACCGGAGCAACGACGCGAAGATCGACTCGTACGTCGTGTCCTACGACCAGCTGAACCGGGTCGCGAGCGTCGAGGAGAAGCTCGGCAGCACGATCAAGAACACGACCACGTACGACTACGAGCCGAACGACCTGCTCAAGCGCCGCACCCACGACCGGCAGATTTCGGAGTACGCGTACGAGACCGAGCGCGACCTGGTCACCGAGGTCAAGAACAAGTCGACGCCGGACGATGCCAGCCCCAAGACGACCACGTACACGTATACCTCGCGTGGTGAGACCAAGACCGAGACCAAGGGCAACAAGAACGTCGTCACCAAGGACTACAACCTCGACGGCTCGGTGCTCAGCGACGTCGAGAAGAAGTCCGACGGGACAGTCGTCAACCAGCACACCTACGAGTACTCGGCGAACGGGCACAAGGCGAAGGACACCGCCCGCAAGCAGAACGCGGACAACAAGAGCGCGTACCTCGACACCACATCGACGTTCGAGTACGACCCGCAGGACCGTGTCCGCAAGGTGACCAAGACCGGCAACGGCGCGGACACCGAGCAGTACGTGCACGACAACAACAGCAACGTGATCGAGCAGACGATCAAGAACGTCAAGACGACGTTCACGTACGACAAGAACCGCCTCGCCTCGGCGGCGGTGCCGGGCGCCACCTCCAGCTACGCCTACGACCCGTACGGCCGGCTGAAGACCGTGACCGCCCAGAACGTGGAGCTGGAGAAGTACACCTACGACGGCTTCGACCGGGTCACCGAGCACGTCAAGAACCCGGGCGACAACAAGACCACCTACAAGTACGACCCGCTCGACCGGCAGATTCAGCGCACGCACGGCGGCAAGACCACCGACCTGGTGTACCTGGGCCTGACCGAGGAGCTCTCCGCCGAGCTCGAGGGCACCAAGGTGGTCAAGAGCTACCAGCACGGCCCGTCGGGCGAGCTGCTCTCGCAGGTGGCCACGAAGTCGGACAACACCAAGGAGGACTCCTACACCGGCTACAACGGCCACTCCGACGTCGAGCAGATCACCGACGACAAAGGCGACGGGCGGGCCACGTACGGCTACACCGCCTACGGCAAGAATGACTCGTCCCAGTTCACCGGCGCCGACAAGCCGGACGCGGCCAACCCGGAGAACCCGGACCGCGAGCAGTACAACTCGTACCGCTTCAACGGCAAGCGGTTCGACCAGTCCACGGGCGACTACGACATGGGCTTCCGCGACTACGACCCGGGCATCAACCAGTTCCTGTCGCGCGACTCCTACAACGGCGCGCTGGACGACCTGGGCCTGGCCGCGGACCCGTACACCGGCAACCGGTACGCCTTCGCCGGCGGCAACCCGATCAGCAACGTCGAGCTGGACGGTCACAACTGGCTGTCCGACGCCGCGAAGAAGGCCGGCAACTTCGTCAAGGACGCGGCGTCAGCGATCGGCTCGGACGTCGCCGGGGCGGCGGCCGGGCTGGCGCAGATCGGGTACGACACCGCGGTCGGCGGCAACCCGCTGGTCAGTCAGGAGACGAGCGACGCGGCGAAGGCGCGCGGTAAGGAGCGCGGCGAGGCCCTGAAGAAGACCCTCAGCAACCCGGGCCAAGCGGTCAAGGACTGGTCGGACGGCCTGACGAACGACGTGAAGTCGGGCCACCCCGGCAAGGCCGCGGGCCATCTGCTCTTCGACGCCTTCACCCTCGGCGCGGGCGGTGGCGCGGGCGTGGCGGGCAAGGCCGGCGCTGCGGGCAAGGCCGGCGCCGCTGGTAAGGCCGGTGCTGCAGGTAGGGCGGGTGCCGCCGGCAAGGCCGGAACCGGGGGCAGAGCGACGGCGACGGCCGGGCGGAACTGCGTCGGAAACAGCTTCGTTGCCGGCACCGCCGTTCTCATGGCCGACGGCACGACAAAGGCCATCGAGGACATTCGCCTCGGGGACGCGGTGCTGGCGAGCGACCCCGACGCCGGCACCACGGGCAAGCGGCAGGTCCAGCGTCTGATCACCGGCAACGGTGCCAAGGAACTGGTAAAGGTCACGGTCGACACCGACGGTGATGAGGGAGCGGCCACCGGCACCGTGAAGGCAACGGCCGGCCACCCGTTCTGGTCGCCGAGCCGCGACGAGTTCGTGCCCGCCGGTGAACTGGTGCCGGG
>NZ_JBFAZH010000139.1:0-10844 GCF_040681735.1 Actinoplanes sp. NPDC051633
CTCGACCAGCGTGGCGTCGTCCAGGCGGTCGCCGACCACCTCGTCCGGGTCCTCCCGGTTGACCGCGGCGCGGGCGGCCGCGAGCGAACGTGCCCGGCGGTGCAGCGCCACCAGGTCACGCGGGCCGATCCGCCAGCGGGCGCCGGTGAGCAGGTGCAGCAGCACTTGCATGTCGGCACGCCTGTCACTGGCGAGTCTGTCGGTCATCACTCGACCTCCGATTCGGCGGGCGCGGGTTTGCGCCGGCGCTGCTCCGCAGGTCCCATGTGGATGCCGCTGTTGCCGGACCACTTGGAGAAGCGGATGCCCAGTCGCCTGCCGGGCCACGTCGGAGCGGAACTTGACGCTCGCCAAGATCGGCGTGTGCCTCCGGATAGTGCAGGCTCGCCCGCCAGGTGAGTTGTCCGCGGAGGCAACTGAAGGGAGTCAAGATCCTTTGCAGCGGCGGATTCGACTTGGCGTTGAGTGGGGTGGCTAGAAGGGCGGGACGCTGCCGAGAGTGACAGCGCACCGAGGCGTTCTTAGCTCGAGCGAGTCGGTGCGAGTGCTGCCGTCGTCGACGCAAGGAGCTGGATCCCGCGACGAACCCATCCGCCTCGACGACCCGGTGCAGCTCCTGCGGCGGCGGCCGAATGTGACATCGATTCTCTGACCGGTCGGACGCCTCGGGCCTAAAGCCGCTTCGGTTAGCGGGCGACCGGGTGCCTGATCGTCGGCCCGGTCGTCGGCCACGTCGCGGCGCCAGTCGTCCGGACCGGCTTCGTCCCGGCGCCAGCCGATCGCCCCGGCGCCGTTGATCCGGCCCGACGGCTCGTCGTGGTCGCGCCGCCGCCGGCCAACGTCACGGCTGCCCCGGCCGGGTTCGTCGCGCCACTCTCCTGGCATGCCGTCCGTGCCCGGCCGGCCGCGCCACCCCGGCCCGCCGGGTTCGCCGCGCCAGTCGTCCGCGGTGGCCGCGCCGCGCCGGCCTCCCGGCAGGTCCTCCGTGCCCCGGCCGTCCGCGCCACCCGGGCCCGCCCGGCTCGCCGCGCCGGCAGGCTCTTGTTAGCCGGCGGTCGGCAGCGGATTGGGCCGCCTGGCTGTCGCGGCTATGCACGTCGTCGTGGTCCTGGCTCACTCGTCGCAGCACCTGAAGTCTTGTAGCCTTTGGGCCGATCTGCGGGTCACGGAACCAGCGCGTCGGTCACGACGCTGCTTCCTTCCGCCCCGGCTTCAAAGCCCAACAGCGTCTACTCGCGACGACATCGCCTGCGCTTGCCCTCCTTCACCTTGCTCCAGCTTGCCGCCGTTGCGGGCGGCTCTCTCGGTCGCCATGCTGGCGCTCGCGCAGGCACGCGCAGGTTGTGAACTCCCAGCGGCCGGCGAACCGGGCGGTGGCCATGCCGACCGTCCCGACAGCGCTAGCTCACCGGCAAAAGCCGATATGCCCTTACCGGCCACACCCTGCGACAGGCGATGGGAACTTCGCCGCCGAGCGGACCGACCCAGCCGATCGCCGGGTGCGGCGGTGGGGCGGTGCGATGACGCGGACTCGCTCAATCTGGTGATCTGCCTGACTGTTGCGGCCGGTGTCGACTGTCGGATGCGCCGCCTCTGATGCTGATCGTGACGGTGACTCTGTGCTGGTCGAGCGTAGGTCAGATGGTTCATGAGGTGATCGCGACTGAGTGCGCCCGCACCAACGTCGGCGAGTGGGCGCCGTCGACTTGGTGGCTGCGGTTGGCTGTCGGCCTGCTTGGCCGGTCGCGATGACGTGGGTGGCGCCGGGGAAGACCGCGCCGTCGAGCGTGGCTGGCTGTCGGCTTCTCGGTCGGCTGTCGCCAACATCAGATACAGGGTGGATCAGGCCTGCAGCAACGACCGTGTTATTTGGTTGCCTGTCGGACAGTGCGAGGGCTGTGGGGTCTCGGGCTCGTTTGCTGATCAAGTGACTACAAGCCGCGTCTGGCCACGCCGTGGCTCCGGTTGATCGACGTGCCGCGGACTCAATCGTTGTCGTTTTAGTTCTCGGCGCGCGTTCGTGACACCTTGGTTCGAGCGGCGGGTGCGATGTCGCCGGGCAGATCGAGCACGGCCTCAACGACGCCGGGCAAGACCGGCCGGCTCATCGCTGCCCATCTCGTCGCTCTGCATCTCGACCTCGAGGCCGACCGGCTCGACGCGCTGCCCGACGTCGGCGCCGCTGTCGTCCTGGACTCGTCGTCCGTCCTGGACTCGTCGTCGGCTGGAGTCTCAGAAGTGTCAGCCACGATTGGCCCGTCTCGATCGATTAGGTTCGGCACGTGGCCCGCTGTCCGTTCTCTCTACGCGGAGGATGAAACGGTGCTCGCGAGCTGAACGTGAATCCGGCTCAACCGGCGAGCCCGCAGACGGCTGCTTTGCCAGGACGGCGCCCTGGGAGAGCTAGCCAAGCGGATCGATCTCCGGCCTGGCCGGCCATCGGGGAACGACGTTATCCACAGGGTGTGTGTTGGACTGTTGACGAAGCGCGTTGCACTGTTTCACGTGAAACCCGATGGGCCTGAGCACGGTGTGTTCGCTCGTGTATCCACAGGGCGGTCATGCGTTCTACGTCGCGTTTCACGTGAAACCGGCGGGCCTGTGGATAACTTTTGTGGATAACTTTTGGGATGTCGCTGGGCCCGCGGATAGTGATCAACTTCGACGTCCGCCGTGGCCTTGCGGGTGCCGAGGCTGACCGTCGAACGTCCGCAAAATTGTGTCGGGACAGTGCGCCCTGGCCTGCACTAAGGTCAGCTTCGTGCCCCACAACGCAGCCCCTCTGCCGGACTTCACCCGCTGGCCCTCGTTCCCCTTCGAGGGCGATCTGCGCGTCAAGGACCTAGCCCCACCGGTTGCCGTAGAGCCTCCGCGCAGCGGTGAGGATGCGGCTGAATGCGTCGCTTGCAACACCTCCGACGATGCATACATCTGGTTCAGCGAGCGTTGGCGGGTGCGCGCGATGGACCGGCCGACGGGCCTCCCCATGGTTCTGATTCTCGAATGCCGCTCGCATCTCGACCTCGGCGATCTCCCCAACATGCTCGCTGCGGAACTCGGAGTCATGACGGTTCGGCTCGAACGGGCGATCCGCTCGCTCGACGGAGTGGCTCGAGTTCACGTCAATCGGTGGGGTGACGGCTCGGCTCATCTGCACATGTGGTTCCTGGCGCGGCCCTATGGGCGGCTGCAGCTTCGCGGAACCTTCCTGTCGTTGTGGGACGACATCCTCCCCACCATCTCCGAGCAGCAGTGGCGCGAGAACATGGCGCTCGTGGCCGCATGGCTCGCGGAGTTCGGCGGCCAGGCCAACGCAGAGCCGGCGCACATCCAGTGGGAATCGCCCTCGACTTTCGCCGTTTCGCCGACTGCCGAAACTTCGGATACAACCCCCAACAAGGCATCGGTCGCACCTGAACAAGAGCCACCGGCCGGCAGCGGACAATCTGTCGCCGCCGACGCGACTGCTGCCCCGTCGGTATTCGGCGCTCACGGCGGTGTCGCCGAGGGTGCAAGCGACTATGCCGACGCCAAGGACGAGATATCAAAGCCGGACAACGCAAGTGACGCGGCCAACCCCAAGAGCCCGAGCGGCGATGTCCCCCGCGCAACAGGTTCCGCATCCGTGCCCCGCCAACCGGCCGGCGATGCCGCCGACTCCCGGATCACCGCACTGTAAAGACAGGCTGGAGGCGGACGATCACATCCCACGTCTTCCGCCTGCCAGAGGTTGGTCCTCGCCCGAGCGGCTCGGGGAAACTGGGTGCCGGTGGATTCGCGGTGGCCGCCGAGCAGCAGCTGACTTCGCCGAGAAGTTGACCCGCTTTGCGCAGGCCGTTGGCGACTACCGGTGCGGGGCGATAACGACCGTGGAGCGGTGGCCAGTCCGTCTACGAGCGATTGGAAGCCATCACTACTGAAAGATCGTCGATCCGCGATGGTCAGCGCGCCGCCGTCCGAGCGGCCACTGGCTGAACATCTCGTGGGTCTTGACCAGCGGGATCGAGGGCCAGCTGGTGGGCCGCGCCGGCTCGGCGTCGGGGGTCGACCAGGCAGAAGATCGTTGAGCAGCTTCGACGGCTGCGATCCTGGCCACGGCGATCTCAGCGCTAGGTGCGTGCACACCGGCGATGTGAGCGGCGGCGTGGCGCGTCTCATCTCGCCGGCGCAAACTCGCCACCGGGTCGGATACCTAACAATTCCCAGGGCGTTGAGGGCATCGTCCGACACCAGCACGATCTCATCCACCAAGGCGTTGGCGTCCGAGGTTTCCTGCACGCTCTCGAGGATGCGAACCGCCTTGCGGGTGCAGGCGATCGGGTGGGGTCCGCGTCCGGGACGGGCGACGGCGACGGGCGACGGGCGACGGGCGACGGGCGACGGGCGACGGGCGACGGGCGACGGGCGACGAGCTAAGACTGGTCGCGGGTTGTTGCCCTCACCACCAGCGTGGTCAGGATTTCGCCGAAGTCGAGGCCCGCCGCCTGCACTGCGAGCGGCAGCAGCGACGTCTCCGTCATGCCAGGAGAGACGTTCACGCCCAGTACGTGCGCCTCCCCCACCTCGTCCACGATCAGGTCCACCCTCGACAAGTCACGCAAGCCCAACGCCTTGTGCGCGGCCAGCGCCGTCTCCGCCACCCGCGATGACGCCCCCGGCTCCAACCGCGCCGGAGTGTGCCACGTCGTCAACCCCGCCGTGTAACGCGCCGCATAGTCGTAGACGCCATTGCGCGGGACGATCTCCACCGCCGGCAGAGCCTGCGGTCCGCCGCCCAGGTCGACGACTGACACGGCCACCCCGGTGCCGGAAACGAAGCGCTCCACCAACGCCGTCGAGTCGTACCCGAAACAACCCACCATCGCGGCCGGCAGCTCGGACGCTTCCCGAACCACCGCCGCGCCGAGTCCTGACCCGCCCTGCGCCGGCTTCACCATCAGCGGCATGCCGAGCTTCGACGCGATCCGATCCAGCACCGCGACCGCGCCCAACTCCGAGAAACGGTCATGCGGCAGCGCAACCCAATTGGGCGTCGGGATGCCCGCCTCGCGCAGCATCGACTTCGCCGACGGCTTGTCCCAGGCCAGGCGCGCAGCACGGGCGTCACAACCCACGTACGGGATGCCGCACAGGTCGAGCACCCCCCGCAGCGAGCCGTCCTCCCCCGTCGCCCCGTGCAGTGCAAGAACCACGGCATCCGGCGGGTCGCCCTCGAGCGACGGCAGTAGAGACGCGTCGGCATCCCTCATGTCGGCGGAGATGCCGGCCCCCCGCAACGCGTCGAGCACCCGGCGTCCGGACCGCAGCGACACATCGCGCTCATACGAGAGGCCGCCGGCGAGCACCAGCACGTGGAGATCGGCGCGCCCGCGCGATGTTTCACGTGAAACACCTTCGGCGGAGCGGGCGGGCGCACCCGGGTCGGTCGTCATGCCAGATCCGGACCAGGAGCGTCGGCAGCCGCCGAACCACGACGACGGCGCGGCTCGGCCACGGCTCCGAAGACCGCCCTCATCGCCAACTCCTGCTCCATGACCCCCGCGAGGCGGCGCACGCCCTCCCGCAACCGATCGGGCGCCGAGAACGAGAAGTTCAACCGCATGTTCGTCGTCCCCGTCCCGTCCGCGTAGAAGCCCGTGCCCGGCACGTACGCCACCCGCGCCGCGATCGCTCTCGGCATCATCGCCTTGGAGTCCAAGCCCTCGGGCAGGGTCGCCCACACGAAGAGCCCACCCGCAGGGTTGGTCCACGTCGTCCCGCCCGGCATCAGATCATCGAGCGCCGACAGCAGCGCATCGCGCCGCTCCCGGTACACCTCGCGGTAGACCTTGATCTGCTCCCGCCACGGCATCGTCGACAGGTACTGCGTCACGGCGCCCTGCGCGAACGCGCTCGGACACAGGATCGACGCCTCGCTGGCCATGACGAGCTTCTCGCGTACCGCATGGGGTGCCAGCACCCAACCCACCCGCAGCCCTGGCGCGAAGGTCTTGGAGAACGTGCTCAGGTAGAAGACGCCCTCGCGACGCCGCGCGCGCAGCGGCCGCGGCGCGTCACCCTCGAAGCTCAACATGCCGTACGGGTCGTCCTCGACCACCAACAGCCCGTGCCGCGAGCAGATGTCGAGCACCTCTTCGCGCCGGGCCTCCGACAGCGTGACGCCGGCCGGGTTCTGATAGGTCGGGATCGTGTAGAGGAACTTGGCGCGCCCTCCGCAATCGGCGAGCGCCTGCGACAGAGCGGCGGGAATCAGACCCTCTGCGTCCATTGCCACGTGCCGCACCTGTGCCTGGGCGGCCTGGAACACGCCGAGTGCGCCGACGTAGGTCGGCCCCTCGGCGAGCACCACGTCACCCGGGTCCAGGAAGACCCGTGCGATCAGATCGAGCGCCTGCTGACCGCCGACCGTCACCACCACGTCATCCGGCGAAGCGCCCTCGATGCCGGAGAGCGACATCACCTCGCAGATGCGTTCGCGCAGCTCGACCGTGCCCTGCCCGATGCCATACTGGAGGCTCGTCGCGCCATGGTCGCTGGCGAGGCGGCCGAGCATCTCACCGACCGCGTCCAGCGGCAGCGCGGCGATGTACGGCGACCCGCCGGCGAGCGAGACCACCTCGGGCCGGCTCGCGACGGAGAACAGCGCGCGGATCTCGGAAGTCGTCATCCCCCGGACCCGCCGCGAATAGCGATCGGTGTAGTCGTCCTGTGTCGTGCCGGACATGGCTGATCACTCCTTCAACGATTGAGCACAGGGCTCCCATGCTAATCACGGGCATCACTCATAAGCCTGGTCATATAGGTCCGATCAAGGAGTGGGAAGCGTAGGATTCCGACCGGGGCGCGGACCGGCATGTGACGAAACCGTGCGCCGTCGTCCGGGGAACGAAGGGGTCCGTTCATGTCGCGACGCCTGGTCAGCCTGACCCTCGACACGCTCGAGGATCTGCCGCGACCGTGCCGGCAATGCGTCTACTGGGAGCTCGACCCGGTGTCTGCCGAGCGCGCCTGCGCTTCCGGCGACCCCGGCCTCGAAAAGGAGGCGTGGGTCTCGCAGACGCTGCTCGAGTGGGGTTCCTGCGGCAAGCTCGCCTACGTCGACGGGATGCCGGCCGGGTTCGTGATGTTCGCGCCGCCGGCCTACGTTCCGCGTTCGATGGCCTTCCCCACCAGCCCGGTCAGCGCCGACGCAGCTCTGCTGATGACAGCGCACGTCGTGGCTGCCTTCGCCGGTGGCGGGCTCGGCCGGATGCTCGTCCAGGGCGTCGCGCGCGACCTCACCAAGCGGGGGGTCAAGGCGATCGAGGCCTTCGGCGACGCGAAGTTCGGCGAGGCGAACGAGGGCGAGGAGGGCTGCGTCGCGCCGGTCGATTTCTTCCTCTCGGTGGGATTCAAGACGGTACGCCCGCATCCGCGCTTCCCACGTCTGCGCCTCGAGCTGCGCACCGCGCTCTCGTGGAAGTCCGACGTCGAGTACGCGCTGGAGAAGCTCCTCGGCTCGATGAGCCCGGACACGCTGCTGCGCCCGGTCCGCCCGGCGGCCGCGACGCGCGACTCGCTGACCTGACGTTCCGAGGGATTCTGCGGGCGCTCAGCCGCGGCGAGCGGCGATCGCCATCCGCAGCTGGCGGACGTCGATCGAGCCGGTCGGCACGTCGTTCTCGACCGGGTAGTACATCCGCTGCACCGCGGCCAGGATCGCCTCCACGATCTGCTCGCGGAACATCGGGTTGACCAGCCTGTCCCGATCCTTCGGCGACGTCAGGTACCCGAGATCCACGCGGACCGCCGGCATCCGCGTCAGCCGCAGCAGCTCCCACGTCTTGGCGTGGATCCGGCAGTTGCCCATCCCGGTCCGCACCACGATCTCGCGCTGCACCAGGTTCGCGAGGCGCTCGCCCACGGTCGAGGTCAGGCCGTTGCCCGTGCCGTAGTGATAGGTCGCAACCCCGTCGGCGTCCGGGTTCTGGTTCTCGTCCAGGTGCAGCGAGATCAGCAGGTCGGCGCCCAGCCCGTTCGCCAGCTCGGCGCGCTGGGCGCCGGTCATCGACTGCGCCGGCGCCGGGCCGCGGGTCAGATGCACCCGCATGCCGGCCGCCGCCAGCCTGCCCTCGAGCCGGGTGGCCACGTCGTACACCAGGTCGGCCTCGGTCCAGCGCAGCGGACCGTCGGGGACCACCACGCCGAGCTCGTCACCGCCGCCGTGGCCGGGGTCGATCACGATCGTCTTGCCGATCAGGTTGGGGCCGGACTGGCGGAACGCCTCGGCCTCGCGCAGCCACTGCGGGCGGCCGCCGACGACCTTGCGGCCGAGCCGGCGCAGCGCCTTCAACGTCTGCGGGCCGCAGGAGCCGTCCGGTGTCAGGCCGACCTCACGCTGGAACTGGGCCACCGCCCGCGCCGTCCGAGCGCCGTAGATGCCGTCGGCGCGGCCGCTGTCGAAGCCCATCTCGAGTAGGCGCTCCTGCAGAGCGTGGACGTCCTCGCCGACGAGCGCGGCCGGGATCGAGTGAAAGAGGGTACGTGCGCCGAGCTTCCACCGGGCGCCGTCGAGCGCCTGCCACGTCTCAGTGCCGACGATGCCGTCCACGCCGATGCCGCGGCTCTGCTGGAACGCCCGCACGGCCCGCTCGGCGTCCTCGTCGAAGGTGTCCGGCGACGCGCCGGCCGAAGGAACCAGCAGCTCGAGCTCGACCAGGATCGAACGGATCTCCGCTACGGCAGGTCCGGTCTCTCCACGGCGGATGGCACGCACACGCGGCTCCTCTGGATCGGAAGGGGGCGGACAGTGACGGGAGGTTATCGGCAGCCGCTCCGGAGCGTACTACCCAACTTCCGCTGTTTCGGATCGCGGCAGACCCACCGAAAAGGACACCCCGCGGAGGAGATCTCGCGGGGTGTCCTGTTGTCTCAGGTCAGAGAGCCGACTCGATCAGATTGATCAAGGCGCCCTTGGGCTTCGCGCCGGCGACCGAGTTGACCGCCTCGCCGTCCTTGAACATCGTCAGCGTCGGCACCGACATCACGCGGTAGGCCCGAGCGGTCTCCGGGTTCTCGTCGATGTTGACCTTGACGATCTCGACCTTGTCGCCCATCTCGTTGGCGATCTCGGCGAGCAGCGGCTCGACCTTGCGGCACGGCGCGCACCACTCTGCCCAGAAATCGACCAGCACCGGCTTGTCCGATTTCAACACGTCAACTTCGAATGTCGCGTCGGTGACCGCTTTGGCTCCCACGTGCAGACCTCCTGAAACTACGACTCGATGAACTCAGAGCTCGATAAAGGATGCGATGAAGCGCTCGGCGTCCAGCGCGGCCGCACAGCCGGTGCCCGACGCGGTGATGGCCTGCCGATAGGTGTGGTCGACCAGGTCGCCGGCCGCGAACACGCCGGGGATGTTGGTGCGAGTGCTCGGGGCGTCGACCTTCACGTACCCCTCGTCGTCCATCTCGATCTGACCCTTGAACAGCTCACTGCGCGGGTCGTGACCGATCGCGACGAACACGCCGGTGACGTCGAGGACCTTCGTCTCACCCGAGACGACGTCGCGGATCCGCGCGCCGACGACCTTGCCGTCGTCGCCCAGGATCTCCTCGACCACCGAGTTCCACTCGACCTTGATCTTCGGGTTGTTCAGCGCCCGAGCGGCCATCACCTTGCTGGCCCGGAACGAGTCGCGGCGGTGCACGATCGTCACGTTCTCGGCGAAGCGGGTGAGGAACGTCGCCTCCTCCATCGCCGAGTCGCCGCCGCCGACCACGACGATGTTCTGCCCGCGGAAGAAGAAGCCGTCACAGGTCGCACACGACGAGACGCCGTGGCCGAGGAGCTCCTGCTCACCCGGCACGCCGAGCGGACGCCACGCGGACCCGGTGGAGAGGATCACGGCACGGGCGAAGTACTCGGTCTCGCCCACGTACACCGTCTTGAGACCCTCGGCGCCCGGCTCGGTCGGCCGCTCGCCCAGCTCGACGCGGGTGACGTCGTCGGTCAGGAACTCCGCGCCGAACCGCTCGGCCTGCTTGCGCAAGTTGTCCATGAGCTCGGGACCCATGATGCCGTCGGGGAAGCCCGGGAAGTTCTCCACCTCGGTGGTCGTCATCAGCGCACCACCGGACTGCACACCCTCGATGACCAGTGGCTTCAGGTTGGCCCGAGCCGCGTAGAGCGCCGCGGTGTAACCGGAAGGACCTGAGCCGATGATGATCAGGTTCCGGATCTCGTCCACTGCCGACTCCTCAAGTCTGTCTACGCCAGGGAAAGACCCTGACGGTCCGCACCCTAGAACCACGGTAAGAGACGCGCCATTCCCGCGGACACCAGGCGGTGGCCGGGGTCACGAGGTGGGAAATCCGGGTCCTCAGCCTACCCGTACGGCCTTGCGGACCTGAGCGCCGCGACCGGACGCGCCGCAATCCGGACCGGTCGCCCAGGCCCAGTCGGTGCCGCCCGCCGAGAAGCGGACGATCAGGGCGGCGGCGCCGGCGTAGGAGGCGTAGTCGACGGACTGCACGGCGATCGGACCGGCCGCGTTCTGCTGGGCGATCGCCTCGAGGCAGGCCAGCAGCGCGGACTGCTCACGTAGCCGGACCAGCGGGGCCGGGATGCGGCCGAGGTCCTGCAGCGATTTCTGGTCCGCCGTCCCCTCTGCCCGGCCTGTGCTGCCCGAATCTTTCTCGGCCGCGGTCTTCGGGGCGTCCACGCCGGATTTCAGCTGCTCCTCGGTGTAATTCACCCCCGACACCGTGATCTGCCCGCCGGGAGGCGCGGCGGCCAGGGCCGACTCGGGAGCCATCATCGGCGCCGCGGCGGAATCCGCGGCGCCGCAGGCGGCCGAGAGACC
>NZ_JBFAZH010000140.1:0-10793 GCF_040681735.1 Actinoplanes sp. NPDC051633
GTCACGATCCTTAACCTAGTCCCGAAAGGTGGAACATCGCTTCCCACGGAAGCGAACGGTGGCACACTTCATCCCGTGACCCGCAACGTGCTCATTATTGGCACCTAGCGCGCCGGCTGACGCATTCGCCGACGCGCAGACCTCCCGCATCCGCGGGGGGTCTTTTTGTTGGTCACCAAATCCTTCGAAGGGAACCACGCCATGGACTACCAGGTCTTCGACACGACGCTCCGCGACGGCGGGCAACGCGAGGGCATCACCTACTCGGTCGCCGACAAGCTCGCGGTCGCGCGGCTGCTGGACGAGTTCGGCGTCGGTTTCATCGAGGGTGGCTGGCCCGGCGCGATGCCGAAGGACACCGAGTTCTTCCAGCGGGCGAAGACCGAGTTGGAGCTGAAGCACGCGGTGCTGGTCGCGTTCGGCGCCACCCGCAAGGCCGGTGTGGACGTGGCCACCGACCCGCAGGTGCAGGCGCTGCTCGACGCCGGGACGCCGGTCGTCTGCGTGGTGGCCAAGTCCGACATCCGGCACGTCGAACGGGCGCTGCGCACCACCGGTGACGAGAACCTGGCGATGGTGCGGGACACCGTGCGGCACCTGCTGGCGAACGGCCGGCGCGCGTTCGTCGACTGCGAACACTTCTTCGACGGCTTCCGCCACGACCCGGCGTACACCGCATCGGTCGTCAAGACCGCGATCGACGCCGGCGCCGAGCGCGTGATCATGTGCGACACCAACGGCGGCATGCTCCCGTCGATGGTCACCGCGGCGATCAACGAGGTCGTCGAGCGGACCGGCGTGACGCCCGACCGGCTCGGCATCCACTGCCAGAACGACACCTCCTGCGCCGTGGCCAACACGGTCGCGGCGGTCGAGGCCGGGGTCAAGCACTTCCAGTGCACCGCCAACGGGTACGGCGAGCGTCCGGGCAACGCCGACCTGTTCGCCACGGTCGCGAACCTGCAACTCAAACTCGGGCTGACGGTCCTACCGGACGGATGCCTCGAGCAGGCGACGCGGGTGTCCACCGCGCTCGCCGAGATCGCCAACATCGCCCCCGACACCCACCAGGCCTACGTCGGGGCCGCGGCATTCGCTCACAAGGCGGGGCTGCACGCGAGTGCGATCAAGGTGGATCCGCTGCTCTACAACCACGTCGACCCGTCGGTTGTGGGTAACGACATGCGGATCCTGGTGACGGAGATGGCCGGCCGGGCCAGCATCGAGCTCAAGAGCCGTGAGCTCGGTCTCGACCTGGCCGGCCACCCGGACACCCTGTCGGCGGTGACGCGCAAGGTCAAGGATCTGGAGGCGCTGGGCTGGTCGTTCGAGGCCGCGGACGCGTCCTTCGAGCTGCTGGTCCGCGACCAGCTTCCGGGCGAGGGGTACGCGCGGCCGTTCACCCTGGAGTCGTACCGGGTGCAGACCGAACACCGGGAGGACGGCACCGTGGTGTCCGAGGCGACCGTCAAGGTCCGGGTACGCGGCGAGCGGGTCATCACGACGGCGGAGGGCAACGGCCCGGTCAACGCCCTCGACGAGGCGCTGCGCAAGGCGTTGTCCGCACACTACGACGAGCTCAAGTCCTTCGAGCTGGCCGACTACAAGGTCCGCATCCTGGAGGGCTCGCACGGCAGCGGCGCGATCACCCGGGTGCTGGTCGAGACCACGGACGGCCGGCGTGACTGGACCACGGTCGGCGTACACGAGAACGTGGTCGAGGCCTCCTGGCACGCGTTGGTCGACGCCCTGACCTACGGCCTGGCCCGGTCCTCGACCGCGGCGTAGGTCCCGCCTCCGGCCGCTGTGGACGACGGCCCGTATTTGTCATACCCGACGCCTAATCTCCTGCCCACCCGAGTCGTGGGCGGGGGAGGCGGCGGGGCAGTTGGTCTTGGGTCCGTCGATCTTGAAAGTCAGCTGATGCGGTCGCCCAGGAGCAGGGTGACCGCGCGGCGCATGGCGGGCATCACGGCGTCCGCGTCTTCGCCGGCCGTGCGGCGGCCCGCCCGGAAACAGGCCACGGCAAGCTCCGCGGCGAGGACGGCCACCTCTGCGTCCGTACCCCGGGAAAGCAGGACCCCCTGCACACCGTCGGCGACGCGCTGGAGCTTGCGGTTCGCTCGGTCCTCCAGCTCCGGGTTCGCCGCCAGCAGCCGCTCGCGCTCCGGCCACCGCCGGGGATCGCCCACCACCAGGCCCGCCAGTTGCTCGGTCAGCTCACACACCTGCACCAGTGCGGTGGTCAAGTCCGGCGCCGCCTCGCCGGGCGGCGCCGCGTCGATCGCCTCCAGCAGGTCGGCCTCGTCGGAGAAGACGACCTCCTGCTTGTCGCCGAAGTAGCGGAAGAACGTCGACCGGCCCACCTCCGCGCGCTCGGCGATGTCGGTCACCGAGACGTTGGCGAAGCCGCGCTCGGCGAAGAGGGCGAACGCCGCGTCGATGATCTGCTGCCGCGCCCGCTGCTGCTTGCGCTCCCGCAAAGTCAGATCGGCCATGCCCGCAGTCTAGCGGTTCGAGCCTCGATACCTTATGGTACTGAGTACCAGATAGTACTTAGTCCCTGAGGAGATACCCATGACGACGATCGTGATGACCGGCGCCTCCCGCGGTCTCGGCCGGCACGCCGCCGAGCGCATGCTCCGCGACGATCCGGACCTGCGGCTGACCGTCATCGCCCGTGGCGAGATGCTCGAGCACCCGCGGGTCACCACCCTCCGCGGCGACCTGTCCTCGCTGCGCAGCCTGCGGGCGGCCGCGGCGCAGATCACCGAGCCGGTCGACGCCTATGTCGGCAACGCCGGCCTTCAGCTCACCGACTCGCGGACCACGACCGAGGACGGCTTCGAGAGCACCTTCGGCGTCAACGTGGTGGCCCACCTGGCCCTGATCCAGGCGCTCACCTTCAGGCCCGCCGCGCGCATCGTGCTGACCGGCAGCGACAGCCACTTCGGCACGTTCCGCTACAACATGGGCCTGATCCCGGCCCCTCGATGGCTCGGTCCCGCGGTGGTGGCCGAGCCGAATGACCTCGGCGGCCGCGGCGCGTACTCGACCAGCAAGCTCGGCCTCATCTACCTGGTGCACGAGCTGGCCCGCCGGATGCCCGAGGTGGACGTCTACACGTTCAACCCCGCCTTTACCCCCGGCACCGGCCTGGTCCGCACCGACCGGATCGGCAACTGGCTTTTCCGCCGCGTCTTTCCGCGGATCCCCGGCGTCAACACGCCCGAGCGGGCCGGCGCCCAGCTCGCCGCGGTGGTGACGGGTCCGCGTCCGGCCCCGTCCGGCGCGTACATCGATCGCTCGACGGTCACCCCCAGCTCGCCCGCGTCCTACGACGAGAAGCGCGAGCGGGAGCTGTGGGCCGCGCTGGAGGCTAACTTGCTGCCGGGACCGTCAGGGACGCGATGATCGAGCGATGGTCACTGCGGGGTACACCGTGGACGGCGACGTCGCGGACGCCGATGCGCCGGTCGACGAGGACGTGGTCGATGGTGACCGGCGGGATGGGGTCGCCGTCGTACGGTCCCCACGTCGCCACCAGGCCGGAGCCGTCGGCGGCCGCCGCGTCGCGGTAACCGCTCGCGATCAGGTCGCGCAGCGGCTTGTGGTCCAGGGTCGAGTTGAAGTCACCCAGAAGGATCCGGGGTGTGCCGTTCGGGTCGGGGCGGGGCTCGCTCGCCAGGTCAGCCCGCCACTCGCCGAGGATCCGCACGTCGTAGGGCGCGACCGGATGCGCCGACTCGATGGCGATCGGGCCGGCGCCGGGCGGCTGAACCGTTCCGTACGCCTGCAGGAAGCCGCCGCCGTTGCGCCTCGATCCGATGCCCGTGATCGGGAAGCGGGAGTAGACCGCCGAGCCGGAGGTGCCGACCTCCGCGGCCAGTGACGAGTACGGCAGCAGCCGATCGAGCCCGGCCTCGGTGAGCCGGGTCTTGATCGCCGGCGTGAGCTCCTGCAGCGCCAGCACCGCGACGTCGTGGTCCCGCACCAGCCGGACGATGGTGTCCACGTCACCGCCGCCGGCCAGCACGTTGGCCGTCATCACGTGCACTTCGACGCCCGCCGCGGGGCCGGGGTCGCGGTCGGTCATCATCCGCGGCAGCACGCCGACCACCAGGAGCGCGGCCGCGACCATGGCGATCGACGCGCCCAGCCACCGCCGGGAGAACACCACGATCAGCGCCGAGACCACGGCCCACGCGGCCACATACGGCGTGAACGCGAACAACTGCACCAGCGGCCCGCGCTCCCACCCGCCGAAGCGGATCACCGCCCACGCGGCCATCGGCAGCACGAACAGCAGCCACACCAGCACCGTGACGCCCGCCCGCTTACGGCGGCGTCCGGCGTTCACGGGCGGCGCCGCGGTGATCGTCATGCAACCGACCGTAGCCCGCGCACGCCACGAAAAGGTCCCGTCCGGCCCGGCCGGACGGGACCCCCGCTACTTCGTCTAGCGATCTACCGATAGGGGTTGAAGTTCTGCGCGGCCATCAGGAACCATGCGGTCGCGCCGACGTGCTGGCGCTGGAAGTAGCCGAACGCGAAGCCGGTGTCGAACGCACTGCTGGCCGCCACGATCCCGGACCGGTCGGGCAGCGGCGTGCCGGTCCAGCTGCCGCCGGCGCCCGGGTCGGAGAGCCGGCCGCCGTGCGGGTCGGCGGTGAGCCCGACGGTCTGCCCGGCGCCCACCTTGCGCTGCGCCACCACGGTTTCGGCCAGCAGCTGCTTGGCGATGCGCCGGTCGCCGCCGCCCTTGCGGGCCAGCAGGGCCAGCGCCATGTGCCCGTTGCCTTCGAGCCAGACCGCGTTGCGGTGGTTCGGCAGGTCGCTGCCCGAGATCGTGCCGGTCAGCGCCTTGGCTTGCGAGCTGTAGGTGACCCCGGAGACGCGGACACCGGCCGGGAGCTGGGTGGACGTGCCGCCGTCGTTGTTCCACAGGTTCTGCAGGACCCAGTCGAGCGAGGAGTCGTAGCGCCGGTCGGCCAGCCCCAGCACCGACCAGCTCTGCACGTCCTCCGGGATGTTGCCTGTGTTGATGAGGTTGGGGTCCTCGCCCGGGTTGCCGCCGAGCGTCCCGGTCCACAGGAACGGCCCGTCCGGATTCCACATGCCCTGCACGAAGGCGGCGGCCGTCTCGGCGCGGGTGGCCCAGCGGCGGTCGCGGGTCAGCTTGGCGAGCAGCGTGAAGAACGCGTACACGTCGATGTTGTGCTCGGTGGAGGACCACTTCTGCGGCGTGACGCCGTCCGCCTGCAGGCCGCCGTGGTAGCCGCCGAACGCGTACGGGGACTGCTTGTCGGCGATCCACGTGCCCAGCGCGACCGCGCCGTCAAGGTACTTCTTGACCCGGGTGTCGGCGTAGAGCTGGGCCAGCGCGAGGCCGGTCCACGCCATGTCGCCGGTGGACGAGCCGCCGAATCCGAACGGCCACAGGAACGCCGCCTTGCCGTCCTCGCGCTTGAGGCCCGGGAAGTAGGGGCCGCCGCCGTAGAAGAGCATCGGGCCGGCCGCGTACGCCTGCCGCACGCGCCCGTCGCTGAACGCCTCGTCGTTGGCCTGGATCCAGAGGAACGCGTCGCCGATCAGCCGGGCGCGCCGCACGTTGGCGACGCTCGGGTTGGCCAGGTACGCGAGCATCGCGAGCGCGTTGTCGTAGACGAAGGAGGCGGTCATCAGGCCGCTCTCGTTGTTGTACGACTGCAGCAGCCGGGGCTCGGCGCCCTTGAGGTAGGCGTCCTGAACCACGTCGAGGTAGCGGTAGGCGCGCGCCACCGGACCGGCGAGCGTGGTGTCGACGAGGTGTCGCGGCCGGTCGGAGCTGGCCGAGGCGGGGTCGCCGGGAAGGGAGGAGGCGGCAACGCCGGCGGCCGCCGCGGCGGGCAGGGCGAGCAGGCGGCGCCGGGAGACGGGCACCGAGGTGACCGAGAAGGTGGCAGGCATGCGGGGATCTCCAACTCGTGAGAGCGCTCTCAGAAGAGTGCCGACGTATTGAAACCTCTCTGTCACGCGATGGCAACTCCCGGACCCCGGGTAAACGTTGTCACGGGCAAAAACGCCCCGCGGACACGTGGCTGAGCTACCACTTCTCGCTTGCGACGCCGGGCGCACGCCGACAGTGGTAGCGCAAAGGGGCATCCGCGGCGCGGATGCCCCTCTCGCCTACCACTTCTCGCTTGTCAGACCTCGGCGTCGACGATCTCGCCCAGGTCGGCTGCGGTCAGCTCGTCGCGGATCGCTGCCGCGTCGCCCTCCACCACCAGGGTCAGGCCCTCCGCGTGCAGGTGCGCGGCCGCGGCCGCCGACACCTGATCCACCGTCGCCCCGAGGAGCTGCTGTCGCAAGTGGACGTGGTAGTCGTCCGGCAGGCCGTGGATCACCAGCGTGACGAGCGCGCCCAGGATCGAGCCCGGGGTCTGCATGTCCACCGAGAGCTGCCCGGCACGCCACGACCGGGCCACCGCCAGCTCGTCCTCGGTCACGCCCTCGGCCTGGGTGCGGGTGATCTCGGCGATCGTGTCGACCAGCGCCGGCGCGGTCACCGCGGTCTGCACGCCCGAGCTCACCCCGAAGCGGCCGAACCGCCGGGACATCCCGAAGTCGCCGCGGATCCCGTACGTGTAGCCCTTCACCTCGCGGATCAGGTGGTTGAGCCGGGACGTGAACGCGCCGCCCAGCACGGTCGCGGCCAGCGACATCGTGACGTAGTCGGGGTGCGCGCGGTGCGGCGCCCGGTGACCCAGTCGCAGCGTGGACTGCACCGAGCCCGGCCGGTCCACCAGGATCACCTTGCGGCCGGCCGGGATCGGCACGTCGAGCGGACCCTCCTCCGGCAGCGGGTCGCCGCTGGTTCCGGCGAAGGCGGCGGCGCCCAGGGCTTCGAGATCGAGGTGGTCGAGGTCGCCGGCGACGAGCAGCACGCCCGGCCGCAAGAGCCAATCCCGATGGTACGCGAGCACGTCCTCCACGGTCACCGCCGCCACCGACGTGGGATCGCCGTGCAGCGGGCGGCCGAAGCGCTCGGCGGCGCCGAAGAGATCGGCCCGCAACGCCGCGTCGGCCCGCGGCCCCGGCTGCGCCCAGTCCATCCGCAGCGCGGTCACCTCGTCGTCGCGGACCCGGGCCACGTCGGCCGGATCCAGTTTCGGGGTGCGCGCCGCCGCGGCCGCCAGCTCGACCGCGCCGGGCAGCAGGGCCACCGGCACGGAGACGCCGACCCGGAACGAGTCCCAGTCGACCGAGGTGGACAGCTCGGCGCCCAGCCGCTCGAGGGCCAGCGCGAAGCCCGCCGAGTCCAGCGAACGCGTACCCTCCTCGAGGCTTTTCGCCAGGATGGCGGCGGTGCCCTCGCGACCGAGGGCCTCGCGGGCGGCGCCCGCGTCCAGCAGCAGCGACGCGGAGGCCAGCCGCTGGCCGGGCAGGTGCGCCGCGACCACCAGCCCGCCGGCCACCGGGGTGCGGACGACGTCCGGGAACGAGTACGGCCGGGCCTCGCCCGACGACGGACGGGAGGCGACGAGTGTCACTGGTCTTCTCCTGGCTGAACGGAGGGCTGATCGGAGGGCAGGTAGGTGAGCGTGACCCGGGACGCGGGCTGGAGCACGTGCAGCACGCTGGCGATGTCGCCGGTGGTGACCGCCTGCCACGCGGGGAGGCGGTACGCGGACGAGCCCGGGTCGCCGAACTGGGTCGCATACCGGCCCAGGGTGTCGGCGCGTCCGCCGACTGTGGACATCTGCCGCCACCACGAGGTGGTGAGCAGCGCCTTCGCCCTCTCCAGCTCCTCCTCGGTCACCGGCTCGGCCGCGAAGCCGTCGAGCACCTCGACCAGGCCCACCTCGAGCGTCTCGGCGTCCACGCCGTCCTTGGCCGTGGCCGTGACGATCAGCGGGGCGGGGGCGTGCGCGAGGTCGACGCCGTACGCGCCCACGTAGTCCGGCTGGGCGATCCGCTTGCCGTCGGCCAGCCGCTGGTAGAGCCGGCTGCCCCGGCCGCTGCCCAGGACGGCGGCCAGCACGGTGATCGCGTCGTACCCCGCCGTACCGAACGGGTGGGTCCGATGGGAGAGGTAGATCCGCGGCGCCGGCACGTTCCCGGTCACCGTCTCGCGGACCGGTTCGGTGGCCTGGCCGGCGATGTGGCCGCCGGGCGCCGGCGGGATGCCGGAGACCGGCTCGAGCATGCCGAAGTACTTGTCCGCCAACGCGAAGACCTCGCTCGGCGTGGTGTCGCCGACGACCGTCAGCACGGCGTTGTTGGGCGCGTAGTACCGCTGGTGGAACGCCTGGAACGCGGCCAGGTCGGCGGCGTTCAGGTCCTCCATCGAGCCGATCGTGGCGTGGTGGTACGGGTGCCCCGGCGGGTACAGCAGGGGCAGCAGCCGCAGCCACGCGTCGCCGTAGGGCACGTTCTCGTACCGCTGGCGCCGCTCGTTCTTCACCACCTCGCGCTGGTTGTCCAGCGTCTCCTGGGTCAGGGCCGGCACCAGCCCGCCCATCCGGTCGGCCTCCAGCCACAGCGCCAGCTCGAGGTGCTCCGACGGCATGGTCTCGAAGTAGTTGGTGCGGTCCGGGTTCGTGGTGGCGTTGAGGTTGCCGCCGTTGCCCTGCACCAGCCGCATGTGCTCGGTCTTGGCCACGTGCACCGAACCCTCGAACATCAGGTGCTCGAAGAGGTGCGCGAATCCGGTCTGCCCGGCCGGTTCGTGCCGTGAGCCGACGTCGTACCAGAGATTGACGCAGACCACCGGGGCGCTGCGGTCCTCGCTGACCACGACCCGGAGGCCGTTCTCGAGGCGGGTGGTTTCGATGGGCCACGGATAGCCGGTGTCGACCGGCACGGATTGCGACGTCACGCCGACCAGTATTGCTCCCTTCGCCTCGCTTTCGGTGCCGGTTGGTCTCCTGATGACATGGCGGACGACCTGGCAAACACAGACACGAGGCTCCTCGAGCAGACGCTGTTCGAGGTCAAGAAGGTGATCGTCGGTCAGGACCGGCTGATCGAGCGACTGATGACGGCGCTGCTGGCCGGCGGCCACTGCCTACTCGAGGGCGTGCCCGGTGTGGCGAAGACACTGGCCGCGGAGACGCTCGCGACCGCGGTGGGCGGCACCTTCCACCGCCTCCAGTTCACACCCGACCTGGTGCCCTCGGACATCCTGGGTACGCGCATCTACCGCGCCTCGAAAGAGACCTTCGACGTCGAGCTCGGCCCGGTGATGGCGAACCTCGTGCTCGCCGACGAGATCAACCGGGCCCCGGCCAAGGTGCAGTCGGCGCTGCTCGAAGTGATGGCCGAGGGGCATGTGTCGATCGGCGGGCGCACGTACCCGGTGCCGCGGCCGTTCCTGGTGCTGGCCACCCAGAACCCGATCGAGAGCGAGGGCGTCTACCAGCTGCCCGAGGCGCAGCGCGACCGGTTCCTGATGCGGGTGATCGTCGACTACCCGACCGACCAGGACGAGCTCGGCATCCTCTACCGGATGGGCCAGGGACGGCCCGTCGCGCACCCGGTGCTGGACACCACCCGGCTGGCCGCCCTGCAGGCCCGGGCCAACCAGGTCTTCGTGCACCACGCGCTGGCCGAGTACGTGGTCCGGCTGGTGCTCGCCACCCGCGACCCGGCCCGCTTCGGGCTTCCCGAGCTGACCGGACAGCTGGCGTACGGCGCCAGCCCGCGCGCGACCCTCGGACTGGTCGCGGCCGGGCGGGCGCTCGCCCTGCTGCGCGGCCGCGAGTACGTGCTGCCCAACGACATCCTGGACATCGCGCCGGACGTGCTGGCCCACCGGCTGGTGCTGTCCTTCGACGCGGTCGCCGACGACGTCCCGGCCGAACACCTCGTGCAGCAGATCGTCAACGCGGTCCCGCTGCCGACCATCGCGCCGGCTCAGGAGCAGCAGGGCCCCGGCCTCGGGATCGCGGCGTGATGTCGAGCGCCTCGATCAACGAGCTGACGCCGGAACGCCGGCTGCGGCGGCTCGAGCTGTCGATCACCCGGCGGCTCGACGGACTGCTGCACGGCCAGCATCTCGGCCTGCTGCCGGGGATCGGCAGCGAGCCGGCCGGCAGCCGGGAGTACCGCGCCGGCGAGGACGAGGTGCGGCGGATGGATTGGGCGGTCACCGCGCGGACCGCGGTGCCACACGTGCGCACCGTCGACGCGGATCGCGAACTGGCCACCTGGGTGCTGGTCGACGGCTCGCCCAGCATGGACTTCGGAACGGCCGAGCTGGAGAAGCGCGAGCTCGCCATCGCGGCGGTCGCGGCGGTGGGCTTCCTGACGTCCGGCGCCGGCAACCGGCTGGGCGCGCACCTGCTCGGACCGCTGGGGGTACGCCGCTTCCCGGCACGCGGTGGGCGTACCCATCTCCTCGGGATTCTCCGCTCTCTACTGGCCGTCCCGAGAGGTGTGCCGATCGTTGACCCGATTTCCCTCGCGGACGCGGCGGAGGGCATGCACCGGGCCGTCCGGCGGCGCGGGCTCGTCGTGGTGGTCAGCGACTTCCTCGACGGGCTCGACGAGGACGGGCTGGGCGCCCGGCCGCCGCAGTGGGAGCTGCCGATGCGCCGCCTCGCCGCCCGGCACCAGGTGCTCGCGGTGCAGGTCAGCGACCCGCGCGAAGGTGAGCTGCCGGACGTCGGTCTGCTCACCCTGGTCGACCCGGAGACCGGGCGCCGGCGCGAGGTGTCCACCGCCGGGCGGCGGCTGCGTGAGCGGTACGCGGTCGCGGCACGGCAACATCGGGACACCATCACGGGCGCGATCCGGCGGGCCGGCGCCAC
>NZ_JBFAZH010000141.1:0-10793 GCF_040681735.1 Actinoplanes sp. NPDC051633
CCACGATTCTGTCGTCGGCCGCCGACATCTCCGTGCTGGGCTCGGCCCATGACGGTGCCGAGGCGGTCGAGCTTGCCGTGCGGCTGCGGCCCGATGTCGTGCTTCTGGATCTGCGGATGCCCGGTGTCGATGGGCTGGCGGCCATCCCGCGGCTTACGGCGCTGGTCTCGGCGCCTGCGGTGGTGGCGCTGACCACCTTCGACGCGGACGACTACGTGTTGCGCGCGATGGAGGCCGGCGCGTCCGGGTTCTTGCTCAAGTCGACCTCGCCCGGTGAGTTGGTCGACCTCGTGCGGGCAGCGGCCACCGGCAACTCCGTGATGTCGCCCGCGGCGATGCAACGGCTGCTCCGCGCCACTCAGCGGCACACCGACGCGCAGCGCGACGAGCGACGCCGGGCGCGGGCGCTGCTCGAGCGGCTCACCGACCGCGAGGTGGAGATCGTGGTCTGCCTCGGGCGCGGGCACAGCAACGCCCAGATCGCGGCCGATCTGGACCTCGCCGAGAGCACGGTCAAGGGCTACGTCTCGCGGGTGATGGCCAAGCTCGCCTGCGACAACCGCACGCAGGTGGGGCTGGTGGCCTACGACGCGGGGCTGGTCGATATTCGCGGTGCCCGAGGATCCTGACTCGATAATCTCGCCGCGTGCCCGAGCTCATCACGCCCACCGTCCGCCTGCACCGCCAGTGGCTCGATGCCCGCGACGACTGGGGGAGAGGCGTCCACCAGGACGGCTCCGGTCTGCGGCCGACCGACGACGTGGACTCCGCGGCGGGCTTCGCCGACTGGGTCACGCGCCTGCGCAGCGGGCCCGAAGGCCGCGACTGGGTGCCCTGCACCTACTGGTGGATCGTCGACGGCGACACCGTGCTCGGGTCCATCTCACTGCGGCATGAGCTCGATGACGACCTGCTCCAGCGGGGCGGCCACATCGGGTACGGCATCAGACCGTCGGCGCGCCGACGCGGCCTCGCCTCCTGGGCACTCGGCGAAGTCCTCACCGCGGCCCGCAAGCTGAACATCGGCCGCGTCCTCATCGCCTGCGCCGTGACCAACGAGGCCTCGCGGCGCGTCATCGAGCACCACAACGGCGTCCTCGAGGACGAGCGCGACGGCAAATACCGATACTGGATCGACCTCAGCTGACCAGGCGGCGTTCCCACGCCCAGGCGGCTATCTCCACCCTGTTCCGGGCGCCCAGCTTGGTTTGCACGCTGCCCAGGTGGGTCTTCACCGTGCCCACCGAGATGAACAGCTGCCCGGCGATCTCCGCGTTGGTCAGGCCTCTGGCCGCCAGCTTCACCACGTCCAGCTCGCGCGGCGACAGCCCGCCGTCGTCTCCGGTCGGGGTGGGCGGGCTCAGGTGCTCCAGCAGCCGCACCGTGATCGACGGGCTGATCAGGGCGTCACCCGACACCGCCGCCCGGACCGCCTCGACCAGCAGCGCCGGGCCGGAGTCCTTCAGCAGGAAACCCGCCGCGCCGTTGCGCAGGGCCGTGTGCACGTACTCGTCCAGGTCGAAGGTTGTGACGACCACAACCTTGACCGGCTCCGCCACGCCCGGCCCGGCAAGCAGCCGCAGCGCCTCCAGACCGTCCATCTTGGGCATCCGGATGTCGAGCAGCGCGACGTCGGGCTTCACCCGGCGGGCCAGGGCCACCGCTTCGACGCCGTCGGCCGCCTCGCCGGCGACCTCCATGTCGGGCTGCGCACCGATGATCATCCCGAAGCCGGTCCGCACCATCGCCTGGTCGTCCGCAATGATGACGCGGATCAACGGCCCACCTCCATCATCAGCGGCAGCGCCGCGTCGACCACCCAGCCGCCGTCGATGCCCGGCCCGGCGGTGACCCGCCCGCCCACCGTCTTGACCCGCTCGGTCAGCCCCACCAGACCGTACCCTTGCCGCTCGCGCGGCATCGTCGTGCGGGGCGGCGCGCCGTCGTTGGCCACCCGGACGAGCAACCATTCCTCGGTACGCCGGACCCACACGTCCACCACCCGCACCCCGTCCGCATGCTGCCGGATGTTGGTCAGCGCCTCCATCACCACCCGGTACGCCGACGTCGACACCTCCACCGGCAGCCCGTGCACGTCGCCGTCGGTGTGCAGCCGGGCGAGCGGCCCGCCCGTCGCGGTGAACTGCTCCACCAGCGCGGCCAGCTCGGGCACCCCGGCGATTGGCGCGAGCGGTGCATCCGGCCGCGCCGACGGGTCGCGCAGTACGCCGACCATGCGTCGCATCGACGCCATCGTCTCGGCGCCCGCCTGCTCGATCTGCTCCAGCGCCAGCAGCACCCGCTGCGGGTCCTGCTCGGCGATGAACCGTGCGCCCTGCGCCTGCACCACGATGCCGGTGACGTGATGGGCGATGAAGTCGTGCAGGTCGCGGGCGAACTCGGCGCGCTGCTCGGCGCGGACCGCGTCCATCGCCCGGGAGCGCTGCGTGTCCACCGTTCGCAGATAGACGCCGCCGCCGATCGCGACCGCCGCGGCCAGGGCCAGGATCAGCCCGCAGATGATGAAGATGTAGTCGAAGCCGCCGCGCATCGGCAGCAGGCCGACCGCGGCGACGGTCGCGACCACCGCCATCACCGACCAGGCCGGGTCGCCGCGCCGGCAGACCACGAAGAGCACCCCGAGCAGGGCCAGCGCCTCGGCCATGCCGAAGCTGGCCTGGGTCTGCTGGGCGGCGGCGATGACGAAGGTGGTCAGCAAGGAGAAGGCGGAGAGCAGCAGCGCCGCCTTGGGCAGCTTGACCGAGCCCTGCTCGTGCCGGGGCAGCCACACCCCGGCGGCGGCCAGCGCCGGGGGGATCAGCAGCAGACCGGCGCCGCCGCTGTTGTTCACCGCGGAGAGCACGTCGATGACGCCGAGCACGGCCATCGTCAGCAGCGCGCCGGCCTGCCCGGCGCGCAGCAGCGCGGTCCGATTCACCTGATTCGCCATCGACACCCAGGTTATGCGGTGGTCATGCGGCACCCATCGGCCGAAAGGCAGATCCCCACCCGGACGGGATCCCGCCCCGGGGCCGATGTGTCGCCCGCCCGGTCGTCGAGAGAGTGTGCCGACCCCAGCGGAGGAGAGAAACGTGACGACCCTTGCTTACGGCCGGCCCGGAACCATGGCCGCGGTGTCCGCGGTCGACCTGGTCAAGGTGTACGGCAGTGGAGACACCGCGGTACGCGCCCTGGACGGGGTGACCGTGGGCTTCGACCGTGCCCGGTTCACCGCGATCATGGGCCCGTCCGGCTCCGGGAAGTCGACGCTGATGCACTGCCTGGCCGGCCTCGACACCGCGACGAAAGGCCAGGCGCTGCTCGGCGAGACCGACCTGACCGTGCAGCCCGACCGGGTGCTGACCCGGGTACGCCGCGAGCGGATCGGCTTCGTCTTCCAGTCGTTCAACCTGCTCCCGCAGCTCACCGCCGAGCAGAACATCACGCTGCCTTTGGACCTGGCCGGCCGCCGGCCCGAGCGGCAGCTGTTCGCGCACCTGATCGACGTTCTCGGCCTGCGTAGCCGCCTCGCGCACCGGCCCAGTGAGCTCTCCGGCGGCCAGCAGCAGCGCGTCGCCCTGGCCCGGGCCCTGGTGTCGCGGCCCGAGGTCGTCTTCGCCGACGAGCCGACCGGCAACCTCGACTCGCGCTCCGGCTCCGAGGTGCTCGGCTTCCTGCGTAACTCGGTACGCGAGCTCGGCCAGACCATCGTGATGGTCACCCACGACCCCGGCGCCGCCGCGTACGCGGACCGCGTGGTGCTGCTCGCCGACGGCCGCGTGGCCGGCGACCTCGATCGCCCGGACCGTGCCGCCGTCACCGACGCCCTGCAGCAGCTGGCGGCGGCCCGATGAGGGGGGTCCTGCGCACCCAGCTCGGCGGCGCCGCCCGCCGCCCGGCCCGTTTCCTGCTCACCGGCCTGGCCGTCCTGGTCGCGTCCTTCGTGGTCTACGCGACCGTCCTGGCCCAGCAGATAACCGTGAAGAGCCTGCTCAACGGGCTCAGCACCACCCCGGCCGCGGCGTCGCTGGTGGTCTCCGGCGAGCAGCTCACCCCCGACCTCGTCACCAGGATCGAGAAGACGCCCGGCGTGTCCGCCGTGGCCGGCCGGGCGTACGGCGGTGCCGAGTTCGGCGGGCAGTACCTGACCCTGACCGCGGACCCGGGCGCCGGCCCGCTGGCGGCGGCCCGCCTGACCCAGGGCCGCTATCCCGACAAGGCCGGCGAGCTGGCGGTCACCCCACGCACCGCCGAGCGGATGGGCCTGTCGGTCGGCACGAAGACGAAGATGGTCACGCGGTGGGACGACGACGGCAAGCCGGCGGCGCCGGTGAAGGTGACCGTCACCGGTCTGGTCGACGTCGGCGATGACCGTGGCGATGAGGCCTACGCCCCGCTGAGCACCTTGATGAAGTTCGGCAGCACCACGGTCGACCACATCGACGTGACGGCGGGCGACCCCGAGCGGGTGAAGACCGCGCTCGCCGCGCTGGCCGGGGCGAAGAACAAGGTGGAGGACGCGCAGACGGTCCGGGTGCGCCAGGCGGCGGAGAAGGCCGATGGCGTCAACGACATCTTCGCCGTGGTCGCCATGTTCGTGGCCATCGCGGTGGCTGCCGCGGGTCTGGTCGCCGCGTCCACCTTCCGGATTGTCTTCGCCCAGCGGATGCGGCAGCTCGCGCTGCTCCGGGCGGTCGGCGCCGGCCGGGGTTCGCTGATCCGGGCGCTGGCCGCCGAGGGCGCGCTCACCGGCCTGGTCGCCGGCGTGATCGGGGTCGGCGTCGCCTATCTGGCCGGGCTGGCGGTGCCGCTGGTGTCGAAGTCGCTGGTGTCGCCCGGGTTCCCTGTGCTGGAGGCACTGGGCGTGGTCGCCCTGGCGGTGTTCATCACCGTCGTGGCGGTGCTCGCGCCGGCCTTCTCGGCCGCGCGGGTGTCGCCGCTGGAGGCGCTGCGGTCGGCCGCCGTGACGCAGGGTAGGAGGAGCATCGGCGCGTTCCGCTGGGTGAGCGGGTTGCTGCTCGCGTCGGGCGCCGGGCTGCTGGTCGCGTACGTGCTGCTCAACCTGCCCGGCCGGGACGACAAGGACTACCGGCCGGACGTGATGCTGCTGGTCATCGTCGGCTCGGGCGCGCTGGCGTTCCTGGCGCTGATCGCGCTGGGCCCGGTGCTGGTCCGCCCGATGCTGGCCGCGGTCGGCTGGCCGTTGCGCAAGCTCGGCCCGACCGGCAGGCTCGCGGTCGGCGGCGTGGGTGGTGCGCCCCGGCGCGCGGCCGCGGTGTCGGTCGTGGTGGCGCTGGGCGTGACGCTGATCGCCGGAGCGCTGGTCAGCGTGGCGTCCGAGCGGGTCCTCGCGGATCGCCAGTCGGCCGTCGCGGTGCCCGCCGACTTCGAGGTGACCTCGAGCGAGCCGCTGGACCCGGCCGTGGTCGAGCGGATCCGCGCCCGTCCCGAGCTGATCCACGTCGCGCCGTATCGCCGGCTCGACGAGATCACCGTCGGCACCACCGCCGTCGAGGGCAGCGACCTGCCGCTCTCCGCCCTGCCGGCGCTGACGGACCTGGACGTTGCCGAGGGCTCCTGGCGCGACCTCGAGCCGGGTCGGGCGGTGGTGGCCGGCTACCTCGCCGACGTCGCGTCCCTGCACGCCGGCGACGAGGTCACCCTGAGGTCGGCGAAGGGTACGGCCACCGTCACCGTCGCCGCGGTACTGCCCGACTCGGCGCCGCTCTACACCGGCATCGTGCTCACACCGGGTGACCTGACCCGGCTGGGCGCCGCGGCCGGCTACTCGGGGCTGCTCGCCGACGCCGCCAGGTCCGGTGAGGACGCGCGCACCGAAGCCCAGCGGGCCCTGCGGCAGGCCACCGGCGGCGGAGCGGGTGTCGGCCTCGAGGTGCTCGCGGACAAGCGCGACGAGATCGACCAGGAGCTCGACATGCTGTTGCTGATCGTGATCGGGCTGGTCAGCCTCACCGTGCTGATCGCCGTGGTCGGCGTCGGCACCACCACCGCGCTGTCGGTGGTCGAGCGGTCGCGCGAGTCCGGCCTGTTGCGTGCCGTCGGCCTGGGTCGCGGTGGCCTGCGCGGGATGCTCACCGTCGAGTCGAGCCTCTACGGGGTGCTCGGCGCAACGATGGGTCTGCTGCTCGGCGTCCCGTACGCCTGGCTGGCCATCAAGGCGCTGGGCCAGAACATGCCGCTGTCTCTTCCGGTTCCGCAGCTGGCGGTGGTGTTCGGCGTGCTCGTGGTGATCACCGCGCTGGCCGGTGTGCTGCCGGCGCGCCGCGCCGCGAGGGTCAGCCCGGTGACCGCGCTGGGCACGGAGTGAGGCACGGTACCCACTCCTGACCAGAGATCCGCTAGCATCCGCCGGTCCGGCCGCGTTGATCGACGCGGCCCTCCGGGGGGAGAACGGGTGCATCAGCGGAGTTTCATCCGATTAGTCGCGGTCGCCGTGGTGGCGGCCGGTGGGGGTACGGCGGCGATCGTCACGTGGCACGGCGACCGGCCCGCGGCCGTCGCACGGTTCTACGACCCGCCGGTCGCGGCCGAGCCGCCGGTCGGCGAGGAGCCGGTCGCCGAGACCGCGGCCGTGATCGAGCGGCCGGTACGCAAGACCAAGCCGCGGCGCGCGATCTCCCGCAAGATCGAGCTGGCGCCGAGGGCGGCGCGGTCGGCCGACCTGCCGGAGCGGGACGCCGATCCGTTCAGCATGGTCAGCGTCACCTGGACCGACCCCAAGGACGCGCCGTCCGGGACGGTCGAGGTGCGCACCCGGTCGGCGCAGACCCGGCGCTGGTCGCCGTGGCAGGCACTGGAGACCGACGAGAGCAACGGCCCCGACGGCGGCAAGGAGGCCACGGCGAGGGTCCGCGGCGGGACCGGGGCGATCTGGGTCGGCCCGGCCGACGGGGTCGCGGCTCGGGTGCGCAGCGGGCCGGCGTCCGAGCCGCTCCCGGCCGGCCTGCGGCTCAACCTGATCGATCCGGGCACCGACGGCACCTCGATGAGTCGGCCCAGGGCCGGGGGACAGGGCGGCGCGGCGACCGCCTTCCCGGCGTACCGGACGCGGGCTCAGTGGGGTGCCGACGAGTCCCTGGTACGCAACGCGCCGGAGTACGCGAACGACGTCAAGGTCCAGTTCGTGCACCACACCGCGGGCGCCAACACCTACGACTGCGCCGACTCGCCGGCCATCCTGCGCGGCATCCTCACCGACCAAGTCACCAACCGCGGCTGGAACGACATCGGCTACAACTACCTCGCCGACAAGTGCGGCACGCTCTTCGAGGGACGGGCGGGCGGCGTGGACCGCTCGGTGATCGGCGCGCACACGTACGGGTTCAACACCGGCTCGTCCGGCATCGCGGTGCTCGGCGACTACCGCACGATCGGCGTGCCCGAGGTGGTCAAGACGGTGATCGCGAGGGTGGCCGCGGCCCGGCTGGGGCAGTACAACCTGGCTCCGATCGGCACCTCCCCGCTCACCGAGGGCGCGGCCGACGGCAAGTTCCCGCAGGGCACGGTGGTGAATTTCCACCGCATCTCCGGCCACCGCGACGGGGTCAACACCGAGTGCCCGGGCGGCACCCTCTACGGGCAGCTGCCGTCGATCCGGTCCCTGGCCGGCGGCAGCGACGGCAGCCTCGTCGCGCAGGCGCCCACCGGTGGCCGCGCCTATAACGGGTTCTACTACGTCAAGGACACCGTCACGATGAACTGGACGACCACCGTGCCGCAGGAGACGCTCGCGAAGTTCGAGCTGCTGGTCGACGGCGTCGTCAAGGCCACCGCGCCGGCCACCGCGCGGTCCGCGCCGGTGAAGCTCACCGCGGGCACGCGCAAGGTCCAGGTGCGGTCGGTACGCACCGACGGCGGCACCGCCATCACCCCGGCGACCAGCGTCATCGCCGACGACAAGGCGCCGGTCTTCAACCCGGGCCTGTCCATCGTGCCGCGCACCGGCACGGTGTCCGCCACCGTTCTGCCGGTCGCGGTGAAGTGGAAGGTCACCGACAACGTGAAGCTCGCCTCGGTGCGCCTCACCGTGCCGGCCCCGGCGGTGGGCTTCGGCGCGACCGCGACGTCGTACTCGACGAGCGCCAGGCCGGGCACGGCCAAGACGTGGACGATGCAGGCCGCCGACCTGCCGGGCAACGGCGCTGTCTCCACGGTCACGCAGACCGCCACGCTGCTGCCCGAGACGTCCGCGACCCGGTACAAGACCTGGACGGCGAAGTCCAACACGTCGTATCTGAACGGCAAGGCGCTCTACAGCGCGACGGCGAAGGCCCGGCTCACCTGGTCGTTCACCGGCCGCGGGGTGGGCGTGATCGTGAACCGCACCAGCACTTCCGGCAAGATCGACATCTATGTGGACGCGGTGAAGCGGGCGACCATCGACACCAAGACGTCCGGGTCGTCCTACCGGCAGATGATCTGGACGATGAGCACCGGCTCCGGCCGGCACTCGGTCGCCGTGATCAACACCGGGGCGGCCGGGCGGTCCGGCGTCAACATCGACGGCATCGCCTATCTCAAGTGAGGCTGCTCTCAACTGAGGCTGCGCGCGGGCGGGAGCGTGAACCAGAAGGTCGCGCCCCGCCCGTCCTCGCCCTCCGCCCAGATCTCCCCGCCGTGCCGCTCGACCGCACGGTGCACGGTGGTCAGCCCTATCCCGGTGCCCGGGAAGTCCTCGGCGCTGTGCAGCCGGGCGAAGGGGCGGAAGAGCTTGTTCGCCTCGCCGGCCGGGAATCCGGCGCCGTTGTCGCGGACGAAGAAGCGGTCGCCGGAGCAGCCGACCTCGACTGCCGGCTGCTCGACCCTGCGGGTGAACTTGACCGCGTTGTTCACCAGGTTCTCCAGGATCACCCGGACCAGGCCCTCGTCGGCGTCGGCGGTCATGTCCTCGCGTACCGTGAACTCGACCTTGCGCGACGGATCTCGCGCCTGCACCTCGGCCGCGACCTCCCATGTCATCGCGGTCAGGTCGAAGAGCTGCCGGCGCAGCTCGCCGCGGCTCGCGCGGGCCAGGATGAGCAGCGACTCCACCAGGTCGGCCATCCGCTCGGCCGCCGCGTGGATCCGCTGCACCCGATGTCGCACCTGGTTGCTGAGCGGCTCGTCGTCCTCCTCCAGGATGGTCTCGGCGAAGCTCGAGATGATCTGCAGCGGGCCGCGCAGGTCGTGCGAGACCGAGCCGCTGAAGGCCTCCAGCTCCCGGTTGCGCCATTCCAGCTCCTCGACCAGCGCTGCGCGGGTCTCGGCCAGCTGTCGCGCTGCGCGCTCCTCCGCCGCGGCCAGCTCGCGGCGCATCAGCTCCTCACGGATGCGGCGGCTCTCGTCGTGGCTCTGCTTACGGCGGATCTGGGTACGCACGTGCGCGCGCAACGCGTCCGGTCCGTCGACCGTGCGCACGTAGTCGTCGGCGCCCGCCTCCAGACAGTCCAGAATGGAGTCGTCGCGCGCGCCGGTCATCACCAGCGGGGTGTCGCCGATCTGCGGCGCCTCCTTGATCCGCCGGCAGGTCTCCCGGCCGCTGGTGCCGTCGGAGCCGAGCACGATGCAGTCGACCGGCTGCGCGGCGAGCAGCTCCAGCGCCTGGTTCGGCTCGGCGGTCGTCACCACGTCGTACCCGTCGCTGCGCAGCGCCTCGGTCAGCTCGCCGAGCGCGTAACGATCCGGGTGCACGGCCATCACCTTGCTGGGCCCGTGCAGGCTGCCGACCGGGCCGATCGGCAGCTGCTCGGCCGCCTGCCGCAGGATCGCGGCCAGCTTCAGCACGACCACCGCCAGGTCCTGCTGCTTGCGGACGAACCCGTCGGCGCCCGCCTCCAGCATCTGCACCTCGGTGGCGTAGTCGTCGGCGGCGGTCATCAGCAGACACGGGGTGTCCCGCAGGGCCGGGTCCAGCCGGACCCGGCGGATCACTGTGGCGCCGTCGATGCCGGGCATCACGCCGTCGACGATCATCGCCTGCGGCCGGCGGTCCGCCGCCACGCGCAGGCCCTCCTCGCCGGAGGTGGCGGTGAGCACCGCGTAGCCCTCCGGCTCGAGCAGATCGCGCAGCTGCGCGCGGAAGGTCATGCTGTCGTCGATGACCAGCACGGTGGTGCGGTCGCTGTCGGCGTCCAGCCCTGTGTCGAGGGTGTTGAGCAGCTGCCGGACCCTGGCCACCACATAGCCGGCGTCGTACGGCTTGCCCACGTACTCGTCGGCGCCGGTGCGCAGGCCCTGCAGCCGGTCGGCCACCTCCGCCTCGGTGGACAGCAGCACGGTGACCACGGCGTCGCGGCCCGGGGCGGCGCGCAGCTCGCGGAGCAGCTCCAGGCCGTCCGCGTCGGGCAGCAGCACGTCCAGCACCGCCACCTGGAAGTGGGCGTCGGCGAACGCGGCCCGGGCCTCCTCGCCGGTAGAGGCCAGCACGGTCACGAAGCCGTCCGCCTCGAACGCCTCGTGCAGGTCCATCCGCACGGTCAGGCTGTCGTCCACGATGAGGACGGTCGGCGGCGTAGTCATGGCCGCACCTCGCTGAGCACGCGCTCGGCCAGCATGGCCGCGATCCGGGACGGCGGCAGCACGTGCGCCGCCGCGCCGATCAGGGCTGCCTCACGCGGCATCCCGTACACCACGCAGCTCGCCTCGTCCTGGGCGAAGGTCAGCGCCCCGCGCGCCCGCATCCGCAACAGTCCCTCGGCGCCGTCGCGTCCCATGCCGGTCAGCAGGCAGCCCGCGGCGGCCGCTCCGAACTCGGCCGCCACCGACTCGAACAGCACGTCCACACTCGGCCGGCA
>NZ_JBFAZH010000142.1:0-10767 GCF_040681735.1 Actinoplanes sp. NPDC051633
GCGAAGTCCGTCGCGGCCGACCGCACCGCGGCGGTCACGGTCAGGTGGATGGTCGGTTCCATGCCGGGGTACGCGAGCTGCGGCTGCGTGTGCCAGCCCCGCGCGGCCAGCTCGTCGGCCAGCACGAACAGGCCTGTCCCACCCACGCCGGCCAGGCAGACCACCGTGGTCTCGGTGGGCGCGTAGAGCCGCACCCCGTCGGTGGCCTCGACCGCGGCGGCCAGCGTCATCACCGCCTCGCGGGTCTGCCGGGCCAGCTCGAGATAGCCGGCGTCGCCGAGGTGGCGCAGCACGGCCAGCGCGGCGGCGATCGGGCCGCCCGACCGGGTCGAGGACACCCCCGGGTTGATCATCGTGTAGCCGGGCCAGTCCGCGTACGCGAAGTACTGCGGCAGCCGCAGCGACTCGTCGCGATGCAGCAGGATCGAGACGCCCTTCGGCGCGTAGGCGTACTTGTGCAGGTCGACCGAGATGCTCGTGACGCCCGGCACCGACAGGTCGAAGGCCGGCAGATCCGCACCCAGCCGCCGCAGATAGGGCAGCACCCAGCCGCCGAAGCACGCGTCCACATGACAGCGGACCCCGCGGCTTGCGGCCGCCGCGGCGATCTCCACGATCGGGTCGATCACGCCGTGCGCGTAAGACGGTGCCGACGCCGCGACCAGCACGGTCTCCGGCCGGATCGCGGCCGCCATCGCCACCGGATCGGCCCGCAGGTCCGCGCGCACCTCGACCACGTCCAGCTCGACCCGCAGGTAGTGGGCGGCCTTGGCGAAGGCGGCGTGCGCGGTGGACGGCACGACCAGTCGTGGCCGGTCGACCGCCGGCCGGGAGTCGCGGGCGGCCTTCACCGCGAGCAGCAGCGACTCGGTGCCGCCGCTGGTCGCCGTCCCGACCGTGGCCGCGCCGCCGCCGAGCAGCCGGGCGGCCGCGCCGACCAGGGCGTTCTCCATCGACAGCAAGGACGGGAAGGCGGTCGGGTCGAGGCCGTTGACGTGGGCGGAGAGCGCGTGCGCGGCCTGGGCCAGCCCGTCCAGGCCCGCGATCGCGGGGTCGTAGACGTAGGCGAACAGGCGGCCGCCGTGGGTGGGCAGGTCGCCGGCGCGGAGATCCCGCAGCTCGGCGAGCACCTGGGCGGCGGGCACTCCGGTGGCCGGCAACGCGTCGATCATGAGCGGAGGGTATCCGGGTAGCGGCGCAGGGACAGCGTGGCCGCGGCCACCAGCAGCGCCGGCAGCACGCTGAAGCCGAGCAGCACGCCGAGCCGGGCGGTGTCCGTCTGCGCGGCCGCCTCCCCGGTGACCGAGGAGGCGTAGCCGAAGATCTGCAGCACGACGGCGTAGATGCCCGGACCGAGGGCCAGGCCGAGCGTCTCCCCCGCGGTCCAGACGCCGGTGAAGACCCCGGCCTGGCGGCGGCCGGTGCGCTCGGTGTCGGCCGCGATGCAGTCCGGCAGCATCGACAGGGCGAAGACCTGCTGGCCGGCGTACCCGCAGCCGATCACCGCGACGATCAGGTAGATCGGCAGCGCCGGCAGACCCGGCGCGGCGAGCAGGGCCAGCGCGCCGACTGCGAAGATCAGGCTGGCCAGGACCATGCTGCGGCGCTTGCCCAGCCGGTGCCCGGCCCGGGTCCACAGCGGCATGACCAGCAGCGCCGGCCCGACGAAGGCCGCGAACAGGATGCTCGATCCGCCGGCCCGGCCGACGACGTGGTCGGCGAAGTACTGGACCCCGGCCAGCATCGTGGCGATGCCGACCGACTGGAGCACGAAGCAGAGGAGCAGGGCGCGGAACGGTCCGTTGGCCGCCGCCACGGCCAGTTGGGCGCGCAAAGACGGCTCGACCTGCTCGGGGGCGCGGGTCGGTGCTGTGCGCGTACCCCAATAGGTCGCCAGCGTGCCCACGACGATCAGCGCGCCGACGAAGAGGCCCGCCCACCGGTGGCCGGTCCGGCCACCACCGGTCTGTTCGACGATCAGCGGCGCCAGCGCGCCCGAGATCAGGATCGCCAGCGCCAGGACGGCGACCCGCCAGGTCATCAGGCGGGTCCGCTCGGCGTAGCCGTCGGTGAGCTCGGCGGGCATCGCCACGTAAGGCACCTGGAACAGCGCGAACGCGGTCGCGGCGGCCAGGAAGGCGAACGCGACGTAGGCGCCGGCCGGGGCGCCGCTGCGGAACGGCCCGGCGAAGATGGCGGCGAACAGCACGCCGAGCGCCAGGCCCGCGCCGAGCAGGAACGGCCGGCGGTCGCCGCGCCGGTCGGAGAGACGGCCGGCCATCGGGTTGATCAGCACGTCCCAGGCCTTGGGCAGCAGCACGAGCAGCCCGGCGATCCCGGCGGCCACCCCGAGGGTGTCGGTCAGATAGGGCAGGAGGAGCAATCCGGGTACGGTGCCGAAAGCGCCCGTGACCAGCGATCCGAGGGCATATCCGACGCGTGTGCGCCCGGGTAGCCGGCGTACTTCGTCGGAGGGACCGGCAACCGTCATGGACGCGGATGTTAACCATTTGTGGTGCTCCGGGCCTACGCTTCCACCGATGAAACCGCCGTCCGCAGCCCACCCACCGCCGTCGACCGGACTGAAGGCAACCCTTTCGGCGGGCGTGGCCGCCGCGCATCCGGTGACCGCCGAGGTGGGGCTGTCGGTGTTGAAGGACGGGGGTACGGCCGCCGACGCAGCCGTCGCGGCCGTGCTGACCTGCTGTGTCGCGGAGACGATCTACACCGGGCTCGGCGGCGGCGGGTTCGCCACCTACTTCGACGCGTCCACCGGCGAGGTGACGTGCCTGGACTTCTTCGTGTCGGTGCCCGGCACCGACGGCGACGCCACGGCCGGGCCGATGGTCAAGGTGGACGTCTTCTTCGGCGGCGTGCCCCAGGTGTACGAGATCGGCGGCGCCAGCGTGGCCGTGCCCGGGGTGCCGGCGGGGCTCGGCGAGGTGCACCGCCGGTGGGGGCGGCTGCCCTGGGCCGACGTGCTGGCGCCGGCCATCGCGCTGGCGCGTACCGGCGTGATCCTGCCCGCGCCGCAGGCCCACACGCTGGTCTCCTGCGCGCCGGCGCTCGCCTACGGCGAGGGCGCCTCCTGCTACACCCCCAACGGCAAGCTGCTCGAGGGCGGCGACCTGCTCTTCCACCCGGGTCTCGCGACCGCGCTGACCGGGCTGGCCGACGAGGGTCCGTCCATCTTCTACACCGGTTCGATCGCCGAGACGATGGTCTCCGCGGTGCGGGCGGCGGGTGGCGCTCTGGGACCGCGCGACCTGGCCGGCTACCGGGTACGGGAGACGACGGTCGACCACGCCACCCTGAACGGCTATCGCGTGCACGCGCGGCACGACATGAGCCGGACGGTGCACACGATCGCCGCGCTGCCCGCCGACGTCTCGGACATCTCGCCCGAGGACCGCGCGCTCGCACTGGCCGTCGCGCTGCGCGACCAGGGGCGGCAGAAGATCGGCGACACCACGAACGTGTCGGTGGTCGACGCCGACGGCAACGCCTGCGTGATCACGACGACGCTGGGGCTCGGGTCGGCGGTCTGGCTGCCGGGGCTGGGCGTGAACCTCAACTCGATGCTCGGCGAGGGCGAGCTGATCACCTCCGACATGACGCCGGGCGCGCGGATGTCGTCGAACATGTGCCCGCTCGTGGTGATCGACGGCGAGGAGCGGCTCGTGGTCGCGGCCGGGTCGGCGGGGGCGTCGCGGATTCGTACCGCGCTGATCGACACGCTGCTGGGCCTGCTGGTCGACGGGCTGGACATGGCGGCGGCGATCGCCCGGCCGCGGTTCCACGTGGTCGACGACACGGTGCACGCCGAGCCGGGCGTCTCGTCATCACAGCTGGACGCCCTCGCCTCCGCCGGCTTCACCATCAACCGCTGGTCCGAGGCCAACCACTACTTCGGCGGGGTGACCGGAGTCGGGATGGCCGGCGCGGCCGGGGACCCTCGCCGCGGCGGGACGGGGCTGCTGCTCGTGGGGTCCTGAGCGCCCGCGCTCACGGAGCCCAGGACGCTCGCTTCATGTCGACGTGGTCGCCCCTGAGTGGGACGCCCTCGGACAGCAGGCGCTGGCGGGCCTCCTGCTCGTGGCCCGGCGGCATGCGGCCGGCACCGGTCACCACGCGGTGCCACGGGACGGCGCCACCGTGCCTGGCCATGATGGTGCCGACCTGGCGGGCCGAGTTGCGGCCCGAGACGTCGGCCAGGGTGTCCGCGATCGCGCCGTAGGACATCACCCTGCCCTCCGGGATGCGCTCGACGAGGCTCAGCACCTCTTCCACGTACTCCTGGGGTGTCACGCGCGCCACCATATGAGATCTCTCCGCAGCCGCGAACGGCCAGGCGAGCATGATGGTCCCGTGCGTGATGTGGTGACCGGTGCACGCCGGGTGGTGGTCAAGGTGGGGTCGTCCTCGCTGACCACCGCCGCCGGCGTGATCGACGAGCAGCGCGTCGACGCCCTCGTCGACGTGCTCGGCAGGCTCGCCTCCGGCGGGCGTGAGGTGGTGCTGGTCTCCAGCGGCGCGATCGCCGCAGGGCTGAGCCCGCTGAGACTGCCCCGGCGTCCGCGCGACCTGGCCACCCAGCAGGCCGCGGCCAGCGTGGGGCAAGGGCTTCTGATCGGGCGGTACGCGGCCGGGTTCGCCCGCCACGGCCTCACCGTCGGGCAGGTGCTGCTGACCGTCGACGACGTGACCCGGCGCGCGCACTATCGCAACGCGTACCGGACGCTGCGGAAGCTGCTCGATCTCGGCGCGCTGCCGATCGTGAACGAGAACGACACGGTCGCCACCGAGGAGATCCGGTTCGGCGACAACGACCGGCTGGCCGCCCTCGTCGCCGCGCTGGTCCAGGCCGACCTTCTGGTGCTTTTGTCCGACGTGGATGCCCTGTACACGGGCAAGCCCTCGAACCCCGCCTCGCGGCGGGTCCCGATCGTGCAGACCGAGTCGGACCTGTCCGGCATCTCCATCAGCGCGCCTGGCTCGCGGGTCGGCACCGGCGGGATGGTCACGAAGGTCGAGGCCGCGCGGATCGCCACCGGCTTCGGCATTCCCGTCGTGCTGACCTCGGCGGCGCTCGCCGGCGAGGCCCTGAGCGGCGAGGAGATCGGGACGTTCTTCGAGGCCGTCGCGCGCCGGCCGGCGGCCCGGCTGTTCTGGCTCGCCCACGCCACCGCCCCGCGTGGCCGCCTCCACCTCGACCCCGGCGCGGTCGCCGCGGTGGTCGCCCGGCGCAAGTCGCTGCTGCCGGCCGGCATCACCGCGGTCGACGGATCCTTCGCGGCCGGCGACCCCGTAGATTTGGTGGACGCCGGGTCGGGCGCGCCGGTGGCCCGGGGTCTGGTCAACTACGACGCGGTCGAGTTGCCCGCGCTTCTCGGCCGGTCCACTCCGGAACTGGCCGCCGCGCTGGGCCCGGGCTATGAACGTGAGGTCGTGCACCGCGACGACCTCGTACTCCTGTGAAAGGTTCGAAGATGAGCAGCGTTCAGCAGCAGGCCTCCGACGCCCGGATCGCGTCGATCGAGCTGGCGGCCGCCACGCGGGCGGAGAAGGACGCGGCGCTGCTGCGGATGGCCGAGCGGCTGGAGCTGCGGGCCGCCGAGATCGTCGAGGCCAACGCCGTCGACGTGCGCAACGCGCGGGAGTCGGGGCAGAGCGAGGCGATGATCGACCGGCTCTCGCTGACCGAGGAGCGGGTCGGCGCGATGGCCGAGGGGCTGCGGCAGCTCGCCGCGCTGCCCGACCCGGTCGGTGACGTGGTGCGCGGCTCGACCCTCGCCAACGGGCTGGAGCTGCGGCAGGTGCGGGTGCCGTTCGGGGTGGTGGGCATCATCTACGAGGGCCGGCCGAACGTGACCGCCGACGCGGCCGGGATCTGCCTCAAGTCGGGCAACGCGGCGCTGCTGCGCGGCTCCGGCTCGGCGATGAGCTCGAACGCCGCGATCGTGTCGGTGCTGCGCAAGGCGGTCGCGGACTCCGGGCTGCCGGCCGACGCGGTGCAGCTGCTGGACGCTTCGACGCGCGACTCGGTGAAGGAGCTGATGCGCGCCCGCGGGCTGGTCGACGTGCTGATCCCGCGCGGCGGCGCCTCGCTGATCAAGACGGTGGTCGAGGAGTCGACGGTGCCGGTGATCGAGACCGGGGTCGGCAACTGCCACGTGTACGTGGACGAGGCGGCCGACCTGGAGAAAGCGCTCGCGGTCGCGGTGAACTCGAAGACCCAGCGGCTGTCCACCTGCAACACCGCCGAGTCGCTGCTGGTGCACGCCGCGATCGCGGACACGTTCCTGCCGCTGGTGCTGCCGGAGCTGATCGACAAGGGCGTCACGGTGCACGGCGACGCGCGAGTCTCGGCGTACGACGGCACGGTGCCGGCCACCGAGGAGGACTGGGGCACCGAATATCTGTCGGCCGACATCTCGGTCGCGGTGGTCGACTCACTGGACGACGCGCTCGACCACATCCGCCGCTACGGCACCGGACACACCGAGGCGATCGTCAGCGAGTCGGTGGCGGCCACCCGGCGCTTCGCCGCCCGGGTCGACGCGGCCGCCGTGATGATCAACGCGTCGACGCGGTTCACCGACGGCGGCGAGTTCGGATTCGGCGCCGAGATCGGCATCAGCACGCAGAAGCTGCACGCCCGCGGCCCGATGGGCCTGCCCGAGCTGACCTCGACGAAATACATCGTGACCGGCGACGGCCACACCAGGTAAGGAGTCAGCGGCAGGCGCGGATCGCCATCAGTGTGGTGTTCACGTCGAAGGTCGGGCCCTCGTCGCTGTCCCAGCCGCCGTCCGTGCGCTGGGACTCGCCCAGCCGCTTGCGGATGCCCTCCATGAGCTGCTCGTCGCCCAGGTTGAGCCGGCTCAGCGCCGCGCCCATCGCGGCGACGTCAGCCGGGCTCATGTCGCCGAGCCGGTCGCCCAGCACGAGTTGCACCCGGGCCGACTCGTAGAAGAACTGCTCGCCGTGCAGCAGCCCGGCCAGGTGCCAGCCGGCCGCCAGGAACGACGGCCACGTGCCGTCCGGCCGCAGCTGGGACACCGCGAAGCGGGCCGCCGCGTTGAGCGTCGCCGCGTGCTCATAGGGCGAATCCCAACTCGGTCGCGACTCGACCGAGGCCACGGTCAGCCAGTAGCCGGCCACCGAGGTCAGGTAGAAGGTCGCCTCCGGGTCGCCGGGCATGGCCCAGACCGGGGCCTCGGGCGCCAGCGACTCGTTCTCCTGCCACGAGCCGTCGCGCCGCTGCGAAGTCGCCAGCCAGGTCAGCGCCCGCTCGACCGCCGGTCCCCGCAGACCGCCCAGGTCGTCGACCTCACCCAGCCGGAAGCAGGTGGCGTCGACCGACGCGATCTCGCTGTCGCCGGTCGCCGGCCAGCCGCCGTCGAACGTCTGCCCGGCGGCGATGCGCTCGACGATGTGCGGCGGGGGCGGTGCGCCATTGCGGATGAACGCGAGCCGGGCACGCTCGACCGGATCGCCGTGTGCGATCACGTAGCCGATCGCCGCATCGATATCCACCACGCGAGTGACGGTACCGCCCCACCAGTGCTTTCGCTGCCTCGATCTAGCGGGAGAAAACTCAGTACGACGGAAGCGACGGATCCACCGTGTTGACCCAGGAGACGATGCCGCCCTGGACGTGCACGGCGTCCTTGAAACCGGCCGCCTTCAGCGCGGCGAGCGCCTCGGCGCTGCGCACCCCGGACTTGCAGTGCAGCACGATCTGCCGGTCCTGCGGGAAGCGGGACAGCGCCTCGCCGGAGAGGATCTCGCCCTTGGGGATCAGCGTCGCGCCCGGGATGGAGACGATCTCGAACTCCGCCGGCTCACGCACGTCGACCAGGAACACGTCCTTGCCCGAGTCCTGCCAGTCCTTCAGCTCGCGCGCGGTGATCGTCGCGTTGAGCGTCGCCTCCTGCGCCTCCTCGGAGACCGCGCCGCAGAAGTCCTCGTAGTCCTCCAGCAGCTCGGTCTGGGTGGCGTTCGGGCCGCAGAGCACGCAGTCGGGGTCCTTGCGGACCTTGATCTTCCGGTACTCCATCTCCAGGGCGTCGTAGACCATCAGGCGCCCGACCAGCGGCTCGCCGATGCCGGTGAGCAGCTTGATCGCCTCGTTGACCTGGATCGAGCCGATCGACGCGCAGAGCACACCGAGGACGCCGCCCTCGGCGCAGCTCGGCACCATGCCGGGCGGCGGGGGCTCGGGGTAGAGGCAGCGGTAGCAGGGGCCGTGCTCGGCCCAGAACACCGACGCCTGGCCGTCGAAGCGGTAGATCGAACCCCACACGTACGGCTTGCCGAGCAGGACCGCGGCGTCGTTGACCATGTAGCGGGTCGCGAAGTTGTCGGTGCCGTCGACGATCAGGTCGTACTGGCTGAAGATCTCCATCACGTTGTCGCGGTCCAGCGCCGTGTTGTGGATCACGACGTTGACCAGCGGGTTGATCTCACGGATGCTGTCCGCCGCCGACTCGGCCTTGGGCCGGCCGATGTCGGAGACGCCGTGGATGATCTGCCGCTGGAGGTTGGACTCGTCGACCGTGTCGAAGTCGATGATGCCGAGCGTGCCGACACCGGCCGCGGCCAGGTACATCAGCGCCGGCGAGCCGAGGCCGCCCGCGCCGACCGCGAGCACCTTGGCGTTCTTCAAGCGCTTCTGCCCGTCCATCCCGACGTCGGGGATGATCAGGTGGCGCGAGTAACGGCGGATCTCATCGACCGAGAGATCGGCGGCGGGCTCGACGAGCGGGGGCAAGGACACGGTTCACTCCCCGGGTGGGTGGCAGTTGCGCCACCCATTGTTGCTCGTGGGCGGCCCGAGTGGGCATGACGTGCGACACCGGCCCGAGATGCGGGACGCGGAATAAATCTCAGTCGATGGCCTTGCCCGCGTAACGCTTGCCGTCGATGTACGGCCAGGCGTTCGCGACACAGCCCTTGAGGCCGTAGGTCTGCTGCTGCATCACGGGCGCGGGGCGGCCCTTGCCGGGGCATGCCTCATGGCCGTACCCGAGCTGGTGCCCGACCTCGTGGTTGACCGCGTAGGCCCGGTAGGTCTCGAGCGGCGCGTCGTAGTCCGGCACCGCGTCCTGCCAGCGGGTGTCGTTGATGATCACCTGACCCGGCAGCCGGCAGGAGGTGTAGCCGTCGGTGTTCAGGCCGCCCGCGTCACACATCCGCTCGGCCGTCTTCCCCCCGGCCAGGTAGATGGTGAACTCGCTGGCCGCGTCGGCCGGCACCCGCTGGAGGCGGAACTGCCGGCCGGCGATCCAGCCGCGCGGGTCGCCGAGCGTACGGTCGATCTCGTCGGCGAAGTCGCCGCCGTTGCCCTGCCCCAGCGTCTTCTCCACGCTCACCTTGAACCGGCGCAGCGGGCCCGCGCTGCCGAGCACCGGGCCGTATCCGGCGACGAACGTGAAGCCCGTGGTGGCGCCCGCCAGGCGGGTGGGTGCGGTGTTCGCGGTGTCCGCCGGGGCCTGATCCGACCTGCCCGGGGCGGTGGTGGCGGCCGCCGTGGTCGGCCGGTTCGGGGCCGCGCCACCCGTGGCCGCGGTTGGCGCGGCGCCGGTCGGCTCCCCGATGCCGGCCTGCTGCGAGGCGGCCGGCTGATTGCCGGCCAGCCGTCGTCCGTCGTCATCCCGGAGAAACTGCCCCACCACCAGCACGATCACGGCGAGCAGCACGAAGGCGATCAGCGCGACCAGGCGGCGACGCTGCAGGGCCTTCTTGGCGCCGGGGGTGAGCGGCGCCGCCCCGGCGGGTTCCTCCTCGACCGGCGGTGGTGGCGGAGGCAGGATCGCCGGTGCTCCGGCCGGTGGCAGGTTGAGGCCCGTGCCGAGTTCGGCCGGGCGGTCCGCCGACCGACGGGTCGGGGTGACCATGCCGCCGCTCCGCAACGGCGGCGGCTCGAGAGCCTCCACCTTGGGGATCTCCGCGGTGTCGGACCTGAGTTCGATTGCGACCTCGGTGGGCGCGACCTCGGTGGGCTGGGCGGACGCGGCGGATCGGTACGTCGACGCCGGCTCGGTCGTGGCCGGCGTCTCCTTGGTCACCGAGACGGTCGGCGCCGCCGACTCGACGTGCGGGCTGCCGGTCGGCGCCGGCGCGGTGGCGACGGCGACCTCGTCCGGCTGGACCGGCGGCGGAGACGTGGTCTCGACCGCGATCGCCTTCGGTGCCGTCCCGCTCGTCGCCGTGACGGCTGCCTTCTCCAAGACCGCCTTCTCCGGGGTCGCCTTGGCTGTCGTCGCCGGGGCCGCACCGGTGGCCGTTGTCTTGGCCGGCTTCCTGGTTGTGGCCGTCCTGGCCGGCGCCGACTTCGGCGGGGCCGGCTCGGTCGCCTTGGCCGGGCCCGCCTTCGTGGCCTTGGCCGGGGGCGCCTTGCTCACCTTGGCCGGCGGCGCCTTGGTCGCCTTTGCCGGGGCAGCGTTGGTCGCTTTGGCCGCGTTGGACCCCTTCGCCGCGGCTCCGCCGGTCCCCTTGGCCGGGGCTGCGCTGTTCGCCTTGGCCGGAGCAGCCTTGGCCGGGCTCGACTTCGTCACGGCCGCCTTCGCCGCGGCCGTCTTCGCCGCCGCCGTCTTTGCCGCGGCCGTCTTTGCCGGGCTCGTCTTCGCCGGCGTCGACTTGCCCGGCGTGGACTTACCTGGAGCGGACTTCGCTGCCGTCGACTTGGCGGGCGTCGGCTTTGTGGCCGTCGGCTTTGTGGCGGTCGAGTTCGTGGCAGTCGACTTCGTAGTGGCCGACTTC
>NZ_JBFAZH010000143.1:0-10677 GCF_040681735.1 Actinoplanes sp. NPDC051633
GGCGGCGCCGCCGTGCACGACCACGCCGAGTCCGCCGCCGATGCCGACCAGCAGCATGGAGACCGCCAGCACGGAGGCTCGGTCACGACCACCGAGCAGCCGTACCGCGATCGGCTGGACGACGATGATCACGACCCCGTTCAGGGCGAGCACCGCCCCGTACGTTCCCGGCCCATGCCCGTCGCCGGCCATGACGAGCGGGAGCGTCGAGAACATCTGCAGGAACGTCGCGAAGTAGACGACGTGGATCGCCGCCATCGTGAGCATCACCGGATCGCGGAGCAGGACCGGGAGCACGGCCCGCCGGGTGGCCGTCACCGCGGGCGGGCGGGTCTCGGGGACGTGGCGCCACACGATCAGCGCCGCGAGGACCGAGGCCGCCGCGTTGATCCAGAACAGCAAGCCGTAGCCGTGCCGGGCCAGGACCCCGGCGGCCACCGTCGCGACCGTGAAGCCGAGGTTGGCGGCCCAGAAGAGCCACCCGAACGCCCGGACCCGCTCCCGCTCGGGCAGGTCCGCCACGACGGCCGATCCCACCGGACGGAACATCTCCGCGAACAACCCGACGCCGACTGCCGCCGCACAGATCGCCGGCAGCGTCCGCGCCGAGCCGAGCGCGACCAGCGCGACGGCCGTGCCCAGGAATCCCGCCAGCATGGTGCGCCGCCGGCCGATCCGGTCGCCCAGCCAGCCGCCCAGCAGCTGCGACCCGATGTCCCCGACGCCGACCGCCGCGATCACCGCCCCGGCGGTCGCCGGGGAGAGTTGCCGCTCCTGGGTCAGATAGAGCACCAGGAAGGTCCGCGCGACCCCGCCGGCCCGGCTCACGAAGTAGGTCGACGTGAGCGCCCAGGTTGTGCGGCTACCGGCTGTGCTACTTCCGGCCGCTGAGCCTCCGGCAAGGGCGGAGAACCCAGGCCCCTGCGGGGCCGTGCTGCTACCGGCCGCGGGCACTTCCGCCGCTGGTGCCAATGTGCCGTGGGTTGTCATGTCCCTGAAGCTAGATCCGTTATCGCATCGCGAAAAGCGATTGTTTCCGATCGACTCGATCGCTTTTGGCTATACTTCGGGGCATGCTCGATGTGGAACTGCGGCACCTGACAACGATGGTCACCATCGTCGAGGAGGGCACGTTCGGGCGGGCGGCCGCGCGGCTCGGCTACACGCAGTCGTCGATCAGTCAGCAGGTCGCCGCGCTGGAGAGGGCCGTCGGCGGCCCGGTGTTCGAGCGGCCGGGCGGTCCCCGGCCGGTCCGGATCACGCCGCTCGGCGCCGTGATCCTCGAGCAGGGACGTGACCTGCTGGCGCGGGCCGAGGCGCTGTCCGAGGCCGTCGAGCGGTTCAAGGCCGGCGACGGCCGGATCGACATCGGCACGTTCCAGAGCGTGTCCAATGTGATCCTGCCGTCGGTCGTGCGCCGGCTCCGCGACGAGCACCCCGGCTGCGAGATCCGGCTGTCCGAGGTGCCCGAGGATCCGCAGATCGGCGACCTGGACCTGCTGTTCTACGACAGGCCGATCGACGGGGGCGTCGAGCACCTCAAGCTGGTCGACGATCCCTACCTGCTGGTGGCCCGGCCGGGCGACCTCCCCGACGGCCCGGTCCGTCTGGGGCAGCTCGACGGCAGACCGATGGTGGGCTGCCATCCGACCTGCGACCAGCTCTGGATGGAGCGGGCACTGGCCGATGCCGGTGCGCGACCGCGGATCGTCTTCCGCTCGCCGGGCAACGAGACGATCCTCTCGATGGTGCGCGCCGGGCTGGGCTGGGCGGTGCTGCCGTGGCTCGCCCTCCAGGGTTCCGACGCGCGGTCCGACGACCGGCTGGCGGTTCACCAGTTGCAGCCGGCGCCGGCCCGCGGGATCTACCTCCACTGGCCGGCCGGATCCCGATCCCCGCTTGCGGTGCGGGCGATCGAGATCGCCACCGAGGTGGCGGCCGAGGTCGCGGCCGAGGTTCAGGCGGCCTGACCGGCCCGGGGCCGGCCCGTCAGAGGACTCTGATCGGCGCCGAGTCCGCCAGGCGGTAGCCGATGCCGTAGACCGTGGTGATCAGCTCGTGGTCGGCGAGCTTCGTGCGCAGGCGGCTGATGTGGACGTCCACCGTGCGGGCGCCGGTGTGGACGTGGCCCCAGACCCGGGCCAGGAGCTGCGCCCGGGTGAAGACCTGCCTGGGGTGCTCGGCGAAGAATAGGAGCAGGTCGTATTCGAGGCGGCTCAGGTCCAGCAGCCGGCCGTCGCGGAACGCCGCCCTCGGGGCCGGGTCCAGGCTGATCACGCCCGGCTCGCCCAGCGAGGCCTCGATCGGCGCGCGCAATGCGACGTCGGCGCCCGGGCCCACGGCCGAGACGAGCTCGCGCAGCGCGGCCAGCACCCGGTCGCGGCTCTCCGGCGCGCCGCCGTCGATGCTGATCGTCACGGTGACGGGCCCGGCCTGCGCCGGCGGATCCTCGGTGACGACGGTGGCGGTGGTCGGGACGGCATGAAGGCGGCGCCGGGGACGCTCGGTGGCGGGATCGGCCGGCACCCCGGCGGGGCCCGGGTTCTCCGCCCTTGCCGAAGGCTCAGCGGCCGGTAGCAGCACAGCCGCGGCCGGGTCGGTCAGGGCTACGGCGGGAGCGGTCATGGTTTCCTCCGGGTGGGATGGCTGGAGCCGGGCGGACCGCCGGATCTCGGCGGCCGCGAACGATACTTTTCCCATATGCGAGATATGCTTTGCGGCGCTACGGTGCGCCACCGGGAAAGATCGAAGATTGACCCGTCAGTGGGTCAGAGACAGCGCGGACACCGCGCGCTTGCGCACCGCAGGAGGTCGATGGCAAGGCGGGTGGTCAGTCGCTCACGCCGCTGCATGCACCCATCGTTGCCAAGCACCAACGGCCCGTCAAAGCCTGTCCATCATGTGGGAATGGTGTGACTTCCCGCACGAAGGCGCGCCGGCCTCCTGCGGGGCGACCTGCCACGGAGCTTGATCGAGGAGGTCATCTGACAGGTCCGGCCGCGGGAGTACGAACGGCTGGACATGCCGGCCGACCAGGTTGCTGACCACGTGTTCCCGCGGTAACGGGCGGACAGAAGCTCCGTCGCGCGTTACCTTGGAGTAAGCGAGACCGGGAAACCCGCCGCCACGGGTTCCCGGTCTTCGCATTTTCATCCCCTGGCGATCAATGCGAGGCGCACCCTGTTCGGCGCGCCGGTCTTGGTCATCAGGCTGGTGATGTGTGTCTTCACTGTGGTCACTCCGATGTGCAGGCGTTCCGCGATCTCCGTGTTCGACAGTCCTTCCGCGACAAGATCGAGCACGTCACGCTCCCGGTCGGTGAGTCCGGCCACGGGCCGCGGCGCCTCCGTCCGCGCCGAAACCGCCCGCGCCACCAGCCGCCGCAGCACCTCCTGGCTGAACGGGCTGTCCCCCGTCGCGGCCCGCCGGATGCCGTCCAGCAGCTCGTCCGGCGGGGCGTCCTTGAGCAGGAAGCCGATCGCGCCCGCGGTGAGCGCCGGGTAGAGGTGGTCGTCGTCGCCGAAGGTGGTCAGCACCAGCACCCGGGTGGCCGGCCGCTCGGCGAGGATCCGGCCGATCGCGGTGATCCCGTCGACACCGGGCATGCGCAGGTCCATCACCACGACATCGGGCGCCAGCCGCGCGGCCAGCGTCACCGCCTCGCGACCGTCGCCGGCCTCGCCGACCACCTCGAGGTCGGGCTGGGCGTCGCAGAGCATCCGCAGGCCGGCCCGGATCATCTGCTGGTCGTCGACCAGGAGCACGCGGATCATGAGGCACTGCGCAGCACGGTCGCCACCCGCCAGCCGTTGCCGTGCGGACCGGCCTCCAGATGACCGCCGAGCACCTCGACCCGCTCCCGCATCCCGGTCAGACCGTGGCCGCCCGACGAGACCGCGACGGCCGTGCCGCCCTCGTCGGAGACCTCCCAGGTCACCGCATCGTCCGACACCGCGACCCGGAGCCGGGCATGCGCCGAGGTGCCCGCGTGTTTGGCCACGTTGGTCAGGGCCTCCTGGGTCAGCCGCAGCACGGCCAGGCCGCGGACCGCGTCGAGCGACCCCACCGGCCCGGAGATGTCCGCGTCGACGACCAGCCCGGTGCGCCGGGCCGTCTCCACCGCGCCGTCCAGCGCCGCGGGGAGCGCGGAGGGCTCGATGGCGGTCAGCGCGGCGTCCGGCCGTACCCCCTGGGGGTCGCGCAACACCCCGACCAGCCGCCGCAGATCCGCCAGGGCCGTGCTGCCGGTGCCGTGCACATCGTCCAGGACCTCACGCGCCTGCGGCGACAGGTCCGGCAGGACCTGCCGCGCCACCCCGACCCGCAGCACGATCGAGGCCACGTGGTGGGCGACCACGTCGTGCAGCTCGCGGGCGATCGCGGCCCGCTCGTCGGCGCGCGCCGCCCGGCTCTCTGACTCGAGTCGGCGCTGCTGCTGGCTGCCCAGCTCACGGGTGGTCCGGATGACCATGCCGAGCAGCACCGGCAGCCCAATGGCGAAACCGAGGCCGAAGATCACGTTGGGTACGTCGATGTGCCCGTCGGCCACCGCGTCGACCACGTAGATCGCCGCCACCACGCCGCACGCCCACGCCAGCTGGGACAGCCGCGGCGCCCACAGGGCCAGCTCGAGCAGCATCCAGGCCGTGCCGACCTGATTGATCGTCGGATCGTCGAGGAAGCAGAACGCCGCGATCAGCAGCGCGCTCTGGACGAGAAGGCCAACCAGCGGCCGCCGGCACAGGAGCGGGGCCGCGACGAAGGCGAGCCCGGCCAGCAGCCACTGAGGGCCGCTCGGCAACTGACCCTCGCGGCCGAACAGCAGGTAGCCGAGCCCGCTCAGATCCAGCAGGAGCAGCCGTACCACGCTGTCCCGCGCGTCGAAGAGCCTGTTCACCCATCCCACGCCGTCACCTTAGGGCGGATCGGCGCCCACGGGAGCCGGTCATGCCGCCAGCGCCAGTTCACTCTGCCGCCGGCTGAGCACGGCGGTCGCGGCCGTCGCGGTCACGGCGATCAGGATGCCGGCCACCCCCAGGGTGAGCGCGTCCGGCCGGATCACCGACTGCCCCCGCAGCGCCTGCCAGGTCAGAATCAGGATCAGCCCGACGTATGCGAGACCGGCGACGCGCAGCAACCGGACCTTCGTGCGCTCGTCGAGCCGCCCGGCAAAGCGGCCCAGCAGCATCGCGAGGATCGGCAGCGCCTGCATCGCATGCAGCCCGACGAAATGCCCGATCCGCAGGTCGCCCGCGACCGTGCTCCACCCGACCACCGGCAGGCCCGGCCCGCCGTCCGGAGCGCCGATGGTGTGTGCGCCCGTGACGTCGTCGGACTGAACCTGCATCGTCATCGGGACGGCGACGAGCATCCCGGCGAGCGCGGCGCCGAGGCCCATCCGGATCCCGGTGGCCACCACCCGATTCGCGATCCGGGCGCGCAGCACCGCGACAGCGATGACGAACTGCCCGATGAACAACACCCCGCTCGCCGCGGCCATGGCGTCGTAGAGGGCCGCATTCAGCGGTGTGGACTCGTTGAAGTGGCTGGCCTGGCCTCGGATCACCTGACCGGCGATGACCGCGATCTCGACCAGCAGCCCGCCGACCAGGAAGACCGCGGACCACTCGGCGGCCCGGCTGCGCCTCGGCAGCAGCGAGAGCATCCAGGCCAGGGTGGCCGCGTAGAGCGTGAACGAGACCGAGAACTTGAACGGCTTGAGCCAGATCGGGGCGCCGAGCAGCACCCGGTCGTCGGTGAACGTGGCGACCGCCGTGACGACGGTCAGCACCGCCATGGCGGCCACCAGCGCCATGAGCGGGCGATTCCAGGTCTTCGTCATGCGTCTGAGCCTCGCGTCCCGGCGTACCCGAATCGCCCACCCACCGGTCCGCGCGCTCCTACCCCGGTAGGAGGCGATACTCATCCCATGAGCCCTGTCGATCTCCCTCTGTCCGCCGACGGGCGGCGCAGCAGCGCCGCGTTCGGGCGTGCGGTGGTGTCCGATGCGCTCCGGGCGGCGGACCCGGCTCTGGCGGACGCCGCATCCGCCACCGCGGACTGGCGGAAGGGCTACATCGCACATTTCCGGGCGCTGACCGCGCACGCGGATGCCGTTGCCGCCGCCGGACTGGCCTCGGTGCACGCCCGGATGGACCTGCCGGCGTTCGACGGCGGCGGTTCCCTTCAGGCGGAGTCGATCGCCGGCACCGGCACCCCCGAGCGGGAGCTGATCCTCCCCCATCGCGGTGAGCTGCTCAGCGGGGACCGGCTGCGACGCCGGCTCGACGCCTGGGTCGCCGCGGGCACGATCGAGCCGTCGTGCGCGTCGGCCGTGCTCCTGGTGATGGACAACCCGGACTGGCTGGACCTGTCCGACCAGCGTCTGGTCGTGCTGGGCGCGGGGGCCGAGATGGGTCCGTTGCCCGCCGTCCTGGCCTGGGGCGGCACGGTGATCGGCGTCGACCTGCCGCGGGCCGAGCTGTGGGAGCGGGTGACGGCGACGGCGGAGAAGAGCGCCGGCCGCCTGACGGCGCTGCGCGCCGACCTGCTCGAGCAGCTGCCCGAGGTGGCGGGGTGGCTGGCGCAGGTGGAGGGGCCGCTGGTGCTCGGCAACTACGTGTACGCGCCCGGCGTCACCCACCTCAAGCTGGCCATCGCCGTCGACGCCCTCGGTGAGCATCTGCGCGGCCTGCGGGGCGACGTGGCATTGGCCGGGCTGGCCACCCCGACCGACGTCTTCGAGGTGCCGTCCTCGGCCGTCGAGGAGAGCCGGGAACGGTGGCGTCAGCGCTCCCGCCGGGCCCGGGCCGGGTCCGTGGTGACCGGCCGGCGGATGCTGCGGCCCAACTACCCGGAGGGCGGGCCGCCGCTCAACGACAGCATGGTGGCGCAGCAAGGGCCGAACTACGCGCTCGCGAAACGCATCCAGCGGTGGCGGGCGGCGGTGGCCCGGCGCGACGGTGTCACGGTGAGCTACAACGTGGCGCCGCCGACGTGGACCCGATCGGTGACGAACAACCGGCTGCTCGCGGCGGCCTACGCGGGGGCGCATCTGTTCGACGTGGAGGTGTTCGAGCCGGCCACCGCCAACCGGCTGATGGCCGCGCTGCTGGTGCACGATCTACGCAATCCGCGGCCGGCGGCTGAGTCGGTCGCGGAGGACGAGGCGGCCGGGGCGGCGCACGGCGGGCTGTGGCGGGTCGCGTACCAGCCGCGAACCTGTCTGCCGCTGGCCGCCGCTGTCGGCCTGTTCAAGCGTTAGCCTCGCGGTATGGAGATCGGCGGGCTGTTGCTCGCGGCCGGCGCGGGTCGCCGCTACGGCATGCCCAAGGCGCTCGTCGAGCGGGACGGGCGGCGACTCGTGCAGCTGGGCGCCGCGACCCTGGCCGAGGCCGGGTGCGGGCCGGTCCTCGTCGTGATCGGCGCGGCCGCCGACCGGGTCCGCGCCGCCGCGCCGCTGCTCACCTATGTGGACAATCGGGGCTGGGACTCGGGCATGGGTTCGTCGCTGCGGGCCGGGCTGGAAGCGTTCGAGGAGACCACAGCGGACGCCGTCGTCGTGCTGCTGGTCGACATGCCGGGCGTCACGGCCGCGGCCGTCGAGCGGGTCGCCCGGCACGGTGCCCCGGACGCCCTGGTGATGGGCGGCTACGGCGACCGGCGCGGCCACCCGGTGCTGCTCGGCCGCGACCACTGGGCCGGGGTCGCCGCCGCGGCCACCGGCGACAAAGGGGCGAGAGACTACCTGCGCGCCCATCCCGACCTGGTGCGCGTCGAGCAGGTGGGCGACGTCGCCGACGACTTCGACCTGGATGTGCCCCATGCGTGACGTCTTCGACGATCTGCTCCGCTGGTGGGCGGCGGACATGCCGGTCGGCATGGCCACCGTCGTCGCGACCTGGTCGAGCGCTCCACGGCAGCCGGGCGCCGCGATGGTGGTCGGCCCGGACGGCGTGGTCGCCGGGAGCGTCTCCGGCGGGTGCGTGGAGGCTGCGGTCTACGAGATGTGCCGGGAGGTGGTGGAGACCGGCGAGGCCACCACCGTCCGGTACGGCGTGACCGACGACGACGCGTACGAGGTGGGTCTGCCGTGCGGCGGGACGATCGAGCTGCTGATCGAGCGCGTCGACAAGCAGACGTTCCCCGAGCTGCCGGCCCTGGTCGACGCCGTCCGAGCCGGCGAGCCGGTCGCCCTGGTGACCGGTGTCGAGGGACCGGCCGGGCGGCACGTCGTGCTGACCCCCGACGGCCGGAGCGGCACGCTGGGCGGCGACCGGCTCGACGACGCGGCCGGCGACGACGGGCGCGGGCTGCTCGCCGCCGGGCGGAGCGGGCTGCTGCACTACGGGCCGGAGGGTCAGCGCCGCGGCACCGGCGCGACCGTGCTGGTGCACGCGTTCGCGCCACCCGCCCGGATGCTGGTCTTCGGCGCCACCGACCACGCCGCCGCAGTGGCCGGGATCGGGTCGTTCCTCGGCTACCGGGTGACGGTCTGCGACGCGCGGCCGGTGTTCGCCACCGCCGCCCGGTTCCCCGGCGCGGATGAGGTGGTGGTCGACTGGCCGCACCGGTATCTGGCGGCGGAGGCCGAGATGCAGCGGGTGGACGAGCGGACCGTCGTCTGCGTGCTGACCCACGATCCGAAGTTCGACGTGCCGGTGCTCGAGGTCGCGCTGCGGCTGCCGCTCGGCTATGTGGGCGCGATGGGCTCTCGGCGTACGCACGACGACCGGCTCAAGCGGCTGCGGGAGGCGGGCCTGACCGGGGCGGAGCTCGCGCGGCTGACCTCGCCGATCGGCCTCGACCTCGGCGCGCGCACGCCGGAGGAGACAGCGGTCAGCGTGGCCGCCGAGATCGTCGCCCTGCGCTGGGGCGGCTCCGGCCGCCGGTTGACCGACACGAACGGTCCCATCCACCAGGATCAGCGAGATTAAGTAGCACGATGCGTGCAAGACAGTTGCTGCGCGCCCAGGGGTCGGCCGAGTAGGGTCCGATCATGGTCACCCCCGTGTCGCTGGGCGCCTGGCCGACTCCGCTCGAGCGTGCGCCGCGGCTTGCCGCCGCGCTCGGCCTGCGCGAGTTGTGGATCAAGCGAGACGATCTCGTCGGCTTGGGCGGCGGCGGCAACAAGGTGCGCAAGCTGCAGTACACGTGCGCCGAGGCGCTGGAGGCCGGCGCGCACACGCTGATCACCACCGGCGCCCCGCAGAGCAACCACGCCCGGCTCACGGCGGCCGCCGCGGCCCGGCTCGGTCTGCGCTGCGTGCTGGTGCTGGCCGGGCACGAGCCGCCGGAGTGGCGCGGCAACCTGGTGCTCGACTCGCTGGCCGGCGCCGAGGTGGTGTGGGCCGGCGACGAGTCGCCGACCGAGCTGGCCGAGCTGGAGGCCAAGCGGCACGAGGGCGGGCACGTCATCCCGTTCGGCGGCACCACACCGAGCGCGGTGCAGGCCTATGTGGACTGCGCGCGGGAGCTGACGGCGCAGGAGGCCGACTTCGACCGGGTGGTGGTCGCGGTCGGCTCCGGCGGGACGATGGCCGGGCTGGTGTGCGAGCTCGGGCCCGAGCGCGTGTACGGCATCGACGTGGGCGCGGTGGCCGACCCGCACGCCGCAGTGGCCGCGTTGCTGCCGACGCCGCCGGCGACGCTGCTGATCGATCAGGGGCAGGTGGGGCGCGGCTACGCGGCGTTCACCGAGCCGGTTCGCGATGCGTTGAAGCTGGCCGCGCGTACCGAAGGGATCTTTCTCGATCCCACCTACACCGGGCGGGCGATGGCCGGGCTGATCGCGAGCTGCGCGGCCAACGGCCTGTCCCGCGCCGGCCGGGTCGTCTTCCTGCACACCGGCGGCCTGCCCGGCCTTTTCGGGCACCCTGATCTCTAGGCCGGCGCGCCGGCTGCGGAGCGAGATCAGCGCCTGACGCCCACCGCGCCGTAGGCCTCGATCTCCTCCGGCTCCGCCTCGTCGGCGCGCCAGCGGCTGATCGGCACCATCCCCGGCTCGATCAGGGTCAGCCCCTCGAAACAACTCTCCAGCTCGGCCGGGCTGCGCAGGATGTAGGGCACGCCGCCGCTGTCCGCCAGCTTCTGCGCACCCTCGACGACCGCCGGCGTGGTGTCCGTGCCGTCCCACAGCACCAGGTGACTGCCGGGCACCGCGCGGCTCATCGTCCGGCGCACGATCGAGCGCACCTCGCCCAGGTCGGGCTCGTAGCCCAGCACGCCCATGAACATCACCGCGACCGGCTGGTCGAAGTCGATCGCCCGCGCCGCCTGCTCGAGGATCGTCTCCGGGTCGTGGTAGTCGGCGGGCACGTAGGTGGTGATCCCCTGGTCGGTGGTCTTGTCGAGCAGGGCGCGCGCGTGCACGAGCACCATCGGGTCGTTGTCGACGTAGACGATCCGTGACTCCGGGGCGACGCTCTGGGCGACCTCGTGCGTGTTCTGCATCGTCGGCAGCCCGGTGCCGACGTCGAGGAACTGCCGGATGCCGGCCTCCGCGGCCAGGTAGCGCACGGCCCGGATCAGGAACTTCCGCGACAGACGCGCCATCGCGACGATCTCGGGATAGACCTGGGCGACGGCGTCGCCGGCGGCCCGGACGGCGGCGAAGTTGTACTTGCCGCCCATCCAGTAGTTCCAGATCCGGGCGGCATGCGGCACACCGGGCTGCAG
>NZ_JBFAZH010000144.1:0-10593 GCF_040681735.1 Actinoplanes sp. NPDC051633
GTATACGCCCGGCACCGCGGGGTCCGGGCCTTCTCCGTGGAAGCTATCGCCTGGGTCTCGGCGGGAAGCCGGGGATGGTGATCACCGGCCCGCCAGGGCCCGGCGGCTTGACGGCGCCCTTGCCGTTGCTGACCTCGATCACCACGACGCCGCCCTTGATGGTGCGGTCGCTCGGGTTGGTGCCCGCGGCGGTGCCGGCCGGGCACTTCGAGTCAACCTGGATGCTCTGCACCGAGGCCTCGAAGCCGGCGCCGGAGATGCGCGACCGGGCGTCGCCGATCGACGCGCACTCCACGTTCGGAATGCTGCGCTGTTCACCGAAGGTGAGTTTCCTGTTCCCCGGTTTCTTGAACTGGTCCTTCGGTTTGCCGTCCATGTAATCGGCCACCGTGTTCCAGACCGCCGGGTTCACCACCTCGTGCCGCATGTGGTCGGTGTGCTGGGCCCAGTCGGGGTTGACCATGTAGCCGGCCACGACGACCGACGTGGTGCCGACGATCAGCGCCGCGGTCTTGTCCTTGTCGGTGGTGCCGGACTTGCCGAAGACCGGGTGCTTGATGGTGGCGTGCGCCTGGCGCGCGGTCGCGCCGCTGCACTTGCCGAACGCGGACTGGTCACCCACCGGGCAGCGGGCCGCGTCGAGCGCCGACCGGGCCACGTCGACCGAGGTCGCCCGCGTGCAGTGCGGCTTGCCGACGTCGATCTTCTCGCCCTTCTGGGTCTTGATCTCCTGCACCGGGGTCGGCTCGCAGTACATGCCGTCGCCGGCCAGCGTGGCGTACGCGTTGGCCATCTCCAGCGGCGTGGACGAGGAGACGCCCAGGGTGAAGGCACCCCAGAGGTGGGCCGCATCGCGGTTGTTGGCGAAGTCGGCGTCGCTCTGCGCCCGGAACTGCACGCCGAACCGCTTGGCGACATCCACCACGTTCTCCGCGCCCACCCGCTCCTGGAGCGGGACGAAGAACGTGTTGATCGACTTACCGAAGCCGGTCCACATGTTGTAGACACCGGCGCCGCCGTCGCCCGAGTTGCCCGGGCAGTACTTGGACGTGCCGGGGCACGCCGCGGGGCTGCCGCGCTCGACCGGGTAGTTGGTCTTGGCCCGGTTCTCCGCCTTGATCGTGTAGCTCAGCGGCAGGCCCTTTTCCAGCGCAGCGATCACGGTGAAAATCTTGAACACCGAGCCGGCTTGGTAGCCGGTGATGTCGCCGCCGCCGCTGAGCAGCGGGTTGGTCGTGTTCGGGTACGTGCCGCGGATACCCTTCTTCGCCTTCTTGGGGTCCGAGGAGATCTTGTTCTGCGGCTTCGTCGCGCTGTCGATCTTGTATTTGCGGTTGGCGGCGAGCATCCGGACCCGCCCGGTGCCGGGCTCGATGCCGGCCAGCAGCACGGCGTTCTTGTTGCCGTCCTTGATCTCCTGGTTGATCCGCTTCTTGGCGGCGTTCTGCGCCTTGATGTCCAGCGAGGTGACGATGCGGTAGCCGCCGCTGCGCAGCTGACGCTCACGGTCGTAGCTGTTCACGCCGAACGCCTGCTGGCTGGTCCACCAGCGGTAGAAGTAGTCGCAGAAGAAGCCCCACGCGTTCTTGGCGACCGAGACACAACCGTTGCCGACCCGCTTGATCTGCCGCGGGATCTTGGTGGCGTTGGCCTCGGTGAACTGCTGCGGGGTGATGAAGCCGAGATCGCGCATGTTGGCGAGCACCCAGGCTCGGCCGTCCTTGGCCTGCGGGTAGCCGGTCTCAGTGGTCGGGTCGAACGCCGTCGGCGCCTTGACCATGCGCGCCAGCAGCGCGCTCTCCGCGATGGAAAGGTCCTTGGGCGCCTTGCTGAAGTAGACCTGGGCGGCTGCGGAGATGCCGTACGCCCCACCGCCGAACGGAGCCGTGTTCAGGTAGCGCTCGAGGATCTGCTGCTTGGTCAGCTCCTTCTCGATCTGCAGCGCGTACTTCATCTCGGTGATCTTGCGCTTGGGTGTGTCCTTGGTCGCGTCCACGACCTCCTGCGGGTTGGTCGCCGAGTAGGCCAGCGACATGCGCACGTACTGCATCGTCAGTGTCGAGGCGCCCTGCTGGGACTTGCCACTGTTGTTGCTGACGATGGCGCGCGCCACACCCTTCACGTCCACGCCGTTGTGCTTGTAGAACTGGTGATCCTCGGCGGCGATGATCGCGTTCTGCATGTTCTTCGAGATCTTCGACAGCGGGACGTCGCTGCGGAACTCGTCGTACATGACCGCGATCTGAGTCTTGCCGTCGCTCGCGAAGATGCGTGTCACCTGCGGGGCCGTCGCCTGCTTGAGCGTGCTGGGCAGCTGGGCGAAGGTCTCACCGCCGGCTTTCGCGGCCAGACCGGACATCGCCACCGCGGGGAAAGCGGCGGCCGCGACGACCACTCCGGCCAGCAGGCCGCAGATCAGCAGAGAGGTCGCGTTGGCGAAGATGTTGTGATCTCGTCGGCGCATCCAGGAACTCACGCCATGCAAGTTACCCGACGCTCGCACCGGAGTGCTCGCCGAGATGGTCACGGTTCGCCCAGAGTGATTGTGCCAACTCAGCGGGCTCCGCGGGCCGTTTTCCCAAAAGTTGCTCCGCTACATGGTGCGATCGGTTGACCGGACTTGCCCGACTGTGCCCGGCTATGCCGATTTTGAGGGACAACGTTGCGTAATCGACCGACTACGGAGCATGATGGTCCCGCGAGACATCGCACGGCGTCTGCGCTGCATGGGGGACATGAGCTGCGCGGACGTCAGGGGGTAAAGGCAAGGGGGACGTGAACCTATGGGAATGATCAGCGACTGGCCGAGCATGGCGGCGTGTCAGAGTGGGGATCCCGACGCGTTGTTCGTGCAGGGCGCCGAGCAGAACGTGGCCAAGAGGATCTGCCGCTCCTGCCCGGTCCGCTACGAGTGCCTCGCGGATGCCCTGGACAACCGCATCGAGTTCGGCGTGTGGGGTGGCATGACCGAGCGCGAGCGGCGGGCACTGCTCCGTCGGCACCCGCATGTGGCCAGCTGGCGCAAGATGTTCGAGGCCGCGATGAAGGAGAAGAGCGCCGACAAGGTGCTCGTCTCGGCCCGCTGAGCGCTCCCTCTAACCAGAGGCGTTGGTCAGGGCGTCACCGATCGTCCGCAGCCCGTCGACGTCGTGCACGTCGGCGGGCTGGGCGACGACCGACACCGTCGGCACGGCCGGGAACGACTCGGTGAACGTGCCGGCCACCCGTACCTCCCGATCGATCTGCCGCAGCAACCCGGCATGGATGCGCAACGCGTCCGCGGTGATCTCGTTGTCGCCGGCCTCGGCGAGCGCGGCCGCGGCCGCCTCGCTCTGCGCCGCGGTCAGCGTCGGCAGCTCCGAGCGGTGCACCCGGTTGAGCACCAACCCGGCCAGCGGCATGCGTTCCGCGACCAGGCGCTCCGCGAAGTACGCCGCCTCCCGCACCGCATCCCGCTCGGGCGCGGCGACCAGCAGGAACGCGGTCTGTGGGTCCTGCAGGATGCGGTACGTCTCGTCGGCGCGCTGACGAAAGCCGCCGAACATCGAGTCGAGCGCAGCCACGAAGCCGGACAGATCCGTCAGCAGCTGAGCGCCCAGAATCTTTTGCACCGCCCGGCTGAACAGGCCGAACGATGCGGTGACCAGGGAGAACATGCTGCGGCCGCCGGATCGGGCCGGCGCCAGCAGCATGCGCAGCATCCGCCCGTCGAGGAAGCGGGACAGGCGGGCCGGCGCGTCCAGGAAGTCCAGCGCGGACCGCGACGGCGGGGTGTCGACGACGATCAGATCCCAGCCATCGGTGGCCCGCAGCTGCCCCAGCTTCTCCATCGCCATGTACTCCTGCGTGCCCGAGAAGGTCGAGCTCATGGCCTGGTAGAAGGGGTTGGCGAAGATCTCCGCGGCGCGCTGCGGCGTGGTGTGCGCCTGCACCACCTCGTCGAAGGTCCGCTTCATGTCCAGCATCATGGCGTGCAGCTCGCCGCCGGAGGCCTCGGTGTCCAGGCCCTTGACCTGCCGCGGAGTGTTGTCCAGCTCGGTCAGCCCCATCGACTGCGCGAGCCGGCGGGCCGGGTCGATGGTCAGCACCACCGTGCGGCGGCCGTGCACCTCGGCGGCCCGCACGCCGAGCGCGGCGGCGGTGGTGGTCTTGCCGACGCCGCCCGAACCGCAGCAGACGACGATCTTCGTAGCGGAATCAGCCAGCATCGCGTCGAGGTCGAGGCGCGGAGCGGTCACCACCCGAGCGTAGCCAGTGTGGTCCTCAAGCACTCAGCAACGTGTTTGCGAGCACGTCCAGGCCGGCGCGGTCCACGCCCTGCGGGAGCAGTGGCAACTCGATCATCGGGCGGCCCAGCTCGGCCAACTCGGTGCGCAATGTGTCCTCCAGGGCACGCCTGGTCAGGTGCGCTTTGGCCTCGTCCTGGAGGAGGGACACGGTGGTCGGGTCGGCGGGCAGGCCGGCGGCGGTCAGGCCGCGCTTGAGCTCGGCCTTGCTGACCCGGCCCGCGGTCAGCAGGGGCGGCCGGGCGGCGTTCACGATGATCCGGCCCACACCGATGTCCAGGGCGCGCAGCTCGGCGATCGCGTCCAGGCTCTCCTGCACCGGCATCTCCTCGAGCAGGGTCACCACGTGCACCGACGTGATCGGCGATCGCAGCAGCGACGCCACACCCTCGCTCTGCGTCTTGATCGGGCCCATCTTGGCCAGTTTCGCGGTCTCCGCGGTGACGTTGAGGAAACGCCCGATGCGGCCGGTCGGCGGCGCGTCCAGCACCACCGCGTCGTACACCCGGCGGCCGTCCTTGGCCCGGGTCGTCGACTCCTTGACCTTGCCGGTGAGCAGCACGTCGCGCAGGCCCGGCGCAATCGTGGTGGCGAAGTCGATCGCGCCGACCTTCCGCAGCGCCCGCCCGGCCGCGCCCAGCCGGTAGAACATCTCGAGATACTCGAGCAGCGCTTCCTCGGGATCGACGGCCAGCGCGCGGACCTCGCCGCCGCCGGCGACGCTCGCGATCTTGAGCTCTTTATAGGGCAGCGGCTCGGTGTCGAAGAGCTGCGCGATGCCCTGCCGGCCCTCGACCTCGGTCAGCAGGACGCGGCGGCCGCCCTCGGCGAGGCCGAGAGCCAGGGCGGCGGCGACGCTGGTCTTCCCGGTGCCGCCCTTGCCGGTCACCACGTGCAAGCGCGCCGGCCAGCGCGAGGTCCGTGCGTCGTCACCCATGACTTCGAGGGTACGTGTGCTCCATCAACCGCTGATCTCGCAGACCAGCCAGCCGGTCTTGCGGATCGTCGTGAAGGTCAGCTGCTGCTGCGCGGTCTTCTCGTCCTCGGTCGACATGGTCAGCTGCACCGACACCGTGGCGCGTTCCTCGTTCTGGTTGTCCACGGCGGGGTCGGCCCAGCGGAACGTCGGCACCTCGTACTCGGCGGCGTAGCCCTTGATCTGCTCCACGCGGGCGGTCAGCTTCTCGCGGTCGCGGGCCTCGCTGCAGACCAGTTCGCCGGCGGCGGTCGCATCCTGCCGGGTGTAGACGGCGGTCATGAACTCGTCGACGGCGCTGGCCGGGTCGGGCGCACCCTCGGCGTCGGAGTCGCGCAGCAGTAGATAGGCCGAGGCCGCACCGCCGCCGCAGAGCAGCAGGGTGGTGGTCAGCGCCACCGAGACCCACAGGCCGCTGCGCCGCCGGCGGTCGGCGTCGTCGCCGGTGAGCGGCACTTCCCACGCCGGGCGGTGCAGGGCCGGCACCAGCTGGGTCGGATCCTGCACCTCGGCCGGCGGCGAGTGCTGGTAGGCCAGGTGCTCGGGCGGGTCGTAGCGCCACTCGCCGGGCTTCTCGTGCCGCGCGTGGAAGGGCTCGGTCGGCGGCGGCTGGTGCCACACCGTGGGCGCTTCTGCGGCGACGGTCGGGACGTCCTGCGTCGGAGCCGACATTTCGGACACGGCCGGGATCGACTCGGTGACGGCGGCGATCTCTTCGGTCTGGCCGGTCTCCGCGGTGAGGGAACCCGTCTCGTCGGTGAAGGAACCCGGCGGCGGAAAGGCGGCCTCGGTCGCGTCCGGCCCGGCGTCGATGAAGTCCACCCCGGATTGCGGGGTGGACTCGTGCGGCGGCGCTGTGGACTCGTGTGGCGGGGACTCGTGCGGCGGCTCGGGAGCGGGCACCGGCTCGGGCGGCGGGATCGGCTGCGGCGGATCGGGCTCCGGCTCCGGCTCGGTGGGATGAGCGGGTGTGCTCGTCACCATCGGCCCTCCGTCCTCTCCCTGTGGTTGTGACATCGCTCAGCCTAACGAAATCGGGGCGGGCGCGAGCCCTAAGCTGTCGCGGTACCCGATCGAAGGAGCGCGAAGACATATGCAGACGTGGGAGTACATGACTGCCCCCCTGCTCATCCATGCGACCAAGCAGATCCTCGACAACTTCGGCCAGGACGGCTGGGAGCTGGTCCAGGTCGTGCCGGGGCCCAACCCGGAGCAGCTGGTGGCCTACTTCAAGCGGCCCAGGTCGTGACCACACCCACCCCGGTCAGCGGTGACGGCGGTGCGGAGATCTATGCCCGGCTGGCCGAGCTGGGCCTGACGCTGCCGCAGGTGGTGCCGCCCGTGGCCGCCTATGTGCCGGCCGTGCAGTCGGGCAGCCACGTCTACGTCTCCGGGCAGCTGCCGATGGTCGAGGGCAAGCTGCCCGCGACCGGGAAGGTGGGCGCCGAGGTCTCGCCGGATGACGCGACCGGCCTGGCCCGGGTCTGCGCGCTGAACGCGCTGGCCGCGATCGACGCCCTGGTGGGCCTGGGGCGGGTGGTGAAGATCGTGAAAGTTACCGGTTTCGTCGCTTCTGCGCCCGGCTTCACCGGTCAACCGGCCGTCATCAACGGCGCCTCCGACCTCTTCGCCGACGTGCTCGGTGAGCTGGGCCGGCATGCGCGGAGCGCGGTCGGTGTCGCGGAACTGCCCCTGGGTGCTCCCGTCGAGGTGGAAGTGATCGCTGAAGTCGCATAAATCGGTGGTCAATCCTGTGAGATCCTGCGCGAATCGCGCCCGGTTCTGACCGGATCGCACATTCGGTCTCTGCCATGTGGCATGAAGCGACGTAACATCCCACACGTGGGGGGTGCTGCGGACGACGGCCTGCCGGGCGGAGTGTCGCTGCTGCGCGCTCCCAACCCGGGGCCGATGACGCTCGACGGCACCAACACCTGGCTGTTGCGTACGCCGCGTGGCGGGGCCGTCGTGATCGACCCCGGCCCGCAGGACGACGAGCACCTCGCGGCGATCGCCGAGCGCGCCCCGATCGCCGCCATCCTGATCACGCACGGTCACTTCGATCACGTCGAGGGCGCCGGCAAGCTGTCCCGCCTGGTCGGTGGCGCGCCGGTCCGGGCGGTCGATCCGCAACACTGCGTCAACTCGGCGCCGCTCACGCCCGGTGTGGTCGAGGAGGGCGGGCTGAGCATCGAGGTGCTGGCCACGCCCGGGCACACCCACGACTCTGTCTGCTTCGTGATCCCCGAGGCGGTGTTCACCGGCGACACGATCCTGGGCCGGGGCACGACCGTGGTCACCCATCCGGACGGGGACCTGGGCGCATATCTGGCCAGTCTCGAGGTACTCAGCGCGTACCCGAGGATGTTGTTGCCCGGGCACGGCCCGGTGGGGCACGACTGCGCCGCGGTGGCACGGACCTATCTCGTGCACCGGCGTGAGCGCCTTGACCAAGTGCGTGCCGCAGTGGCATCCGGAGCGGACTCTCCGGAGGCGGTCGTTGACGCTGTGTATTTCGATATCGATCCTCGGGTGCGCTTCGCAGCGGAGCAGTCCGTGCGCGCGCAGCTTGATTATCTGAGGCGGGAATCACAACCGGGTCCGCAACAGTTGGACTCGCTGTGACCTGCCCTGTGTGTGGAACCGTCGCCGTTCCCGGTGCCCGTTTCTGCCACAACTGCGGTGCCGCCCTGCCCGCGGCGGCCACCCTGCCGGCCGCCGAGCGCCGCATCGTGACGGTGCTCTTCGGCGACCTGTCCGACTTCACCTCCTGGTCCGAGGACCTCGACCCGGAACGCGTCGGCGCGGTGACCGACCGGGTGCTGGCCGCCCTGGCCGGCGCGGTGAAGACCTTCGGCGGACACGTGGACAAGCTGACCGGCGATGGGATCATGGCGGTCTTCGGCGCGCCGGTGGCGCACGAGGACGACGCCGAGCGGGCGGTCCGCGCGGCGCTGAGCATGCAGCGTGCGGTGCGCCGGGTGCTGGACGACGAGCGGGGCGGCGGCGCGCCGCTGGGCCTGCGCGTCGGCCTGAACACCGGCGAGGTGGTGGCCGGCATCCAGGCGTCGATCGAGTACACGGTCATCGGCGACACCGTGAACACCGCCGCCCGGCTGGCCGACGCGGCCGCAGTGGGCACGATCTACGCCGGCGGCCGGACCAGCGCCGGCACCCGGCACGTCGCCTCCTGGCGGCACCTGCGCCCGCTGCGACTCAAGGGCAAGCGGGAGCCGGTGCCCGCCTTCGAGCTGCTGGGCCTGCACGACGCGCCCGGCACCCGCTCCGGGCTGGGCGACGAGGCCCCGTTCGTGGGTCGCGAGACCGAGCTGGGCCGGGTGTCCGGCCGGCTGTCCGAGGTGATCGACTCCGGCACCCCGCGGATCATGGTGATGACCGCGGAGGCCGGCATCGGCAAGACCCGGTTCGCCACGGAGGTCAAGCGGCTCGCGGCCGGCTACGACCTGAGCCACGGCCGGTTCGCCGCGCACACCGGCGCCCGGGTGCTGCGGGTGCGCTGTCGCGCCTTCGGCGAGCGCCGCCGGTTCGCCCCGCTCGCCGACCTGGTCCGCAAGGCGGCCGGCCTGCCCAGGGACGTGACCGCCACGATCACCCGGCCGGTGGTCGAGGAGCGGCTGCGCAAGCTGATCAGCCGGCTCGGCCGCGACGGCGAGCCGCCGCAGGTCGATGTGGATCGGCTGCTGAGCCTGCTCGGGTACGGCGAACCGCCGACCACGCCGGTGGGCCCGAACGCGACCGGCGACTGGCAGTCCACCGGCAAGCGGTCCGACGCCGAGGCCATCTCGATCGCGGTCGCCGAACTGCTCTGCGCGCTGTCCACCGAGGCGCCCCTGGTCGTGATCGTGGACGACCTGCACGATGCCACGGCCACCACGGTCGACGCGCTGGGCAGCACCCTGGCCCGGCTGGACGGCCCGATCGTGGTGCTGCTGCTCGGCCGGCCGGAGCTGGTGCGGACGGCCGGCGCACTGACCCGGCTCTCCGAGGCCGAGGTGCACACCCTCCCGCCGCTGCGCGGGGCCGACGCGTCCCGCCTGCTGACCTCCTATCTGAACGGCGGCAAGCTGCCGCAGGCCGACACCGATCGGCTGCTGGCCACCGCCCAGGGCAACCCGTTCTATCTGGCCGAGCTGGTCACCCTGTTGATGGAGCGCGGCGCGCTGACGCCGGCGGTGGGCGCGCACGCGGCCGGGCGCTGGCAGCTGGCCGACGGATCGCTGGGCAGTCAGCTGCTCTCCCGCGACCTGGCGGCGGTGCTGGCCGCCCGCATCGACGCGCTGCCCGCGGAGCCGCGGTCGGTGCTGCGGGACGCGGCGGTGGTCGGTGACACGGTCCCGACCGGGGTCATCGAGGCGCTGCGGGAACGGCGGGCGGCGACGGATGCCCGGCCGGGTGCGGTGGCCGCGGTCGAGCTGGAACGCGCGGTCGACGAGCTGCTGCAGCGGCGCATGCTGCACCGGGTGCGCGGGGGGTTCGCGTTCAGCACTCCGTTGATGCGTGAGGCGGCGTACAACGGGATCGGCAAGGCCGACCTCGCCGACAAGCACGCGTACCTGGCCCGGTGGGCGGCGCCGGAGACGGTGACCGAGCTGGGCTACGACGGCGCCGGCCGGCTGAGCCTGACCGAGAACGAGCGGGACGCCTTCGTCGCCACCCACGCCGAGTGCGCGGTCGAGCTCTCCGACCAGGTGCGGCTGCGGGCCGAGGCCCCCGCCCGCGAGGTGGGCCGGCTGGGGATCGCGGCGCTGAGCCGGCTGGCCCGGCGGGCGCTGGCCAATGTGGAGCCGGGCGCGGCCATCGAGTACGGCGAGCGGGCCGCCGCCGTGGCCAAGGGCGAGCTGCCGCCCTCGGACCAGCTGGTGCAGGCCCGCGCGCTGCTGCGCCTGGGCCGGGCCGACGAGGCGCTGACCTATGGCGAGAAGATCGCCGGGAGCGCCGGCGACGACCCGGTGGCCCGCACCGAGGCGCTGCTGGTCGCGGGCCGGGCGCACGAGGCGCTGGGCGATCTCCCGCGGGCGGTGGCGAGCTGGCAGGAGGCCCTCGAGGTGGCCACCGACGCCGAGCTGGCGCCGGAGCGGGCCAACGCGATGCGGCGCCTGGGGATGGCCGACTTCCTGTCCGGCAAGCTGAGCCAGGCGAGCAGCCGGTTCGCGGCCGCGTACCAGGTGACGCTCGCGGCCGGCGACCGGCACGGCCAGGCGTGGGCGTTGCAGAACCTGGCCTGGGTGACCACTACCCGCGGCGACTTCACCGGCACGGACGCCGTGCTGGGCCGGGCGGCGCGGCTCTTCGCCGAGCTCGGCGACCCGG